>JASLEL010000212.1 GCA_030151145.1 Aquirhabdus sp.
CGTGGCTCGTCTGCAGGTGAGTGGCACGCCAGTTGATTTCGATTACCTGACCCTCAGTGCCTTCGACGATGATCCAGTCGAGCAGGTCATAGGGCTTGGTGGCGTTGAGCACAATGCCGGAGAAGACGTCGTTCAGGGTGCTTTGCAGCGCCAAACCCACGATGATGGCAAGGGCACCTGAGGTGGCGAGCAGTCCTTTGATCGGGAGATTCAGCACATAGCCTGCGGCAGCGACAAAGGAGAACAGAAAGATAATCGCGCCAATGAGGTCGGTCACAAAACGGCTGTTTTGTTTGACCTTGGCCAGCATCAGGGTGTTGATCAGATGTACTGTGGTCTGTGCGGCAAAGATCCACCACAGAATACCCATGAGGGCCGCGAGCAGGTGAGTTGCGATCTGGTCTTCCCATGGCGCAGCTTTAAAGGGACTTAAGCCTGCATGTGACAGGATATGGCTAAAGAAAAAGAACAGCATGAGCTGGATACCCATGCGCCAGTAGGGATATTGCTCGGGGATTTGCCGCCACAGGACGGTGTTGAGAATAAACACCACGAGCCCGGATTCGAGTGGAAATTGCGTGAGGAGGTCGAACATGGCGGTCGGGCTGTGCTCAGGGTTTATGGATTTTAATCTAGTATCCCGACGTCTGCGTTGATGTGCAAGTGTTTGTCGGGTAGCGCATCATCTGGGTGTCGGGTTGCTGTGGCGACATCACGGATATGGTAGCCGATCCACCAGTACATGAAGACTTCGCCTATAAAGCTGAGGTCCATTTGTAGACTGTTGGTCAGGGTGTCGTTCAGCTTAAAGAGATACACGGCAATGACTTGAAAACAAATGGCGATAGCGAAATACGCCACAAGCCACCGGATAGACACGACCAAACTGATCGACATATAGCGCTGGAGGAATTGCTTCCCTTGACTGCGGCCATTCTGCAGATACAAATAATAAGTACCGCCCAGTGCCAGAATCACATGCCAAACCGTGCGCCACACGGAATGCGGGTGCGGGAAATAGTCGAGACAAAGTGCCATCAGAGCGATGGCAACGAGGAAATAGGGCAACACTTCCTGATCGGTCATTGGCCGAGTTTTGAGATCCTGTGTCAGTCGATCAATGCGCCAGAAATACATATGCCAATCCTTGTTTAAAGATGAATTCCCTTCAAATCATATAGCTGGTCTTGGTCATCACTTGAGAGATGGCGGTCATGAGTCGTCGGACAGACTCGGGCGGCTCTTTGCCACCGGCAGCCAGTGCCTGATCACGATGATGCAACTCATCAGTGTGCATCTGCTCCAGAATCACCCGACTGCGGGCATCCTGCTCAGGCAGGGACTTCAGGTGCGACTCCAGATGTGCACCAACCTGACGCTCGGTCTCGGCGACGAAGCCCAGACTGTATTCATCGCCTGCGATGCCGGCTACCGCACCGATGCCAAAGGACAGGGCATACCAGAGGGGATTGAGCAGGCTGGTGTGGCTGTCGAGCTCTTTGAGACGCTCCTCACACCAGGCCAGATGATCCTGCTCCTCGCGGGCGGCCTGCTGCATGGCTTCGCGCACATTGGGGAGCTTGGCGGTCAGGGCTTGACCATGATAGAGCGCTTGGGCTGCGACTTCGCCGCTATGATTGACGCGCATCAGACCTGCGGCATGGCGGGCGTCCTGGACGTTGAGGGTGCTGGCCTCTGGGCGAGCGGGGGATGGGCGCTCGGCTTGGGTCGCATCAGGCACCACACTGCGCAATGCCTGATCAAACGACGCAATGAATCGGTCGGCAAACGTATAGTGGCGCATCGCACAAGCTCCTTCAACAAGTGTCTCACAAGACAGATATGACCATGATGCCTGTGCTGATGGACTCACGCAAGGGGGCACCGATGCAGCCACCAACGGTCAGGCGTCAGGTGCTTCGTCGATTTCTTTCAGGTGGCGGATCACGAGGAATGACACGAATCCACTCAGGATGGCGGTGACCAGAAACAGCTCGGGAATCGTACGATGCAGCGCAGACAGGATCACGACCGAAGCAAAGCTTGAGATGACCATAAACAGCGCATTCATGATGCTGTTGGCCGCGATCACGCGTGCCCGGAAGCTCTCGGGGGCATCCGCCTGCAGGTGTGCATACAGCGGCACGATGTAGAAACCGCCAAAGACCCCGATACCAAACAGACAGCTGAGTGCAGGCCAGTATTGCGACTGATCCATGATCTGCATGATGGTCTGGGCATGATCGACGCTAGCGAGCCCTCGGGTTGCAAAGTAAAGCCCGACTGAGAAAAAAGTCAGACCGACTGCACCGACCGGCACCAGCTTCAGATTGGCCGTATGTCCGGTCAGACGCTCACACAGGAGGGAGCCGATCGCGATGCCGATCGAGAAGATAGTCAGCAGGAAGGTGACGACAGTTTCGGAGCCGTGCAGGATCTGACGCGTGAACTCGGGAATCTGGGTCAGGAAAGTGGCCCCGTAATACCAGAACCACGAGATGCCGATGATGGTATAGAACACATCGCCCAGTTTGCTGGCATAGGACAGCGTCTCATGGGTGGTCTGGATGATGTTCCAGTTTAGCTTCAGGCTGGCATTGCCGACTGGCTGTGCCGGGATCTCATGGGAGAACAGATAGCCGATCACGGCGATCAAGAGCAGCGTGCCGCTGATCCACAGATAGCTGCCGCCTGAGTTGGCCATGATCGTGCCGCCTAGGATCATGCCGCAGAGGATGGCAAGCGATGTGCCGGTCTCAAACATGCCATTGCCGCCGACCAGTTCGTCCTTGTGCAGGAGCTGCGGCAGGATGCTGTATTTGATCGGACCAAAGAACGTCGAGTGCATGCCCATCAGAAACAGGCCAAACATCAGCAGCCAGAAATTCTGGGTAAAAAAGCCCACAGTTGCCAGCAGCATCACGCAGAATTCAAAGATCTTGATGTATTGCGTGAGTTTGGATTTTTCGTATTTGTCCGCGATTTGCCCTGCAATGGACGAAAACATAAAGTAGGGCAGAATGAAGAGACCCGCCGCCAGATTGTTCAGAATCGTTGGTTGGATGTGCATCTTTTCAGAGGCATGGAAGGTAAATAAAATCACCAGCGCCTGCTTGAAGGTGTTGTCATTGAGTGCACCCAGAAACTGGGTCACGAAGATAGGCAGGAATCGTCGTGTTCTGAGCAGTGAAAATTGGTTCGACATGAAACACTCAAAGAATTTACATATTGTGCAAGCAAGCCATAACATAACCGCCCATGGCTTGACTAGCAAGCGTTAGCGTAACACGTTATCATTCATCTGATCATTGCTCATCCCATTGGAATGTTTAAACAGGTTGAGGTGCATGCCTATTTCGCGTTTCTGTATCCAATGCTCGCCTCGCTATGTTCGGATAGCCTCCCTGTCTGTGATTCTGACGGCGAGTATGACGCCGTTTTTGTGTGTGCACGCGTTCGACATTTCTGAGTTTTCGACCCCGATTCCGACCCGGACATCGGATGATGTGGACGATGACAGCAGCACCGATGTGGTCAGCAGCATGCATGAGCATCATAAGCCGACCGGATCTGCCGCGCATACGTTTACTGTTGCCAGCAACGGAACGACGACAGACGCGACGCTGGAGACGACTCAGCCAGCGACTGCGCAAGCGAATGCTGCGCAAAGTACGACTCTGGTGCCAGCTGCCGCCAGCAGCGCTGTGACTGCAAATACGCCCTCTGCGCCCACCCTCTCTACCATCAGTGCGCCTGCGCTCGCCGGATCAGCTGTACAGTCTTCGCTACCATTCGCTGTACAGCAACCTGCCGCCCAGTCGCCAGCCAATGCGACGGTCTCGCCAGCAACGCCTGCACCAGTTCCTGCGATGCCGACCGCTGCTATGCCAGCATCCGCGATGACAGGCTCAG
>JASLEL010000219.1 GCA_030151145.1 Aquirhabdus sp.
AGAGAAAGAAGGCGGCGTGGTACTGGCTGGTCCTACCTGTGACTCCACCGACATCATGTACGAGCAAGTGGACTATCAACTGCCACTGAACCTCGCTGTCGGCGACCGCATCTACTGGATGACCACCGGTGCCTACACCAACTCCTACTCGTCGGTCGAGTTCAACGGTTTCCCACCGCTCAAGACATTCTACCTCGACTGATCCACAAGATCATCGAAGACCAAAAAGGACATGCATGCATGTCCTTTTTTATTGGCCGAAGGCATGACTGTGCTGTTCAGCGCTAAAGACGACTCTCGCCATGGCATCGCCATTTTTTTCAGGCATAATCAAGGCGGAACAAAAATACAATTCACCACGCTATTGATCATTGCAACACCTGACCATGGCAACACCGGGAAGATCGGCTCCCGGCTTCACAACAACATCTCAAAGGAATGCAGCATGACCGCAAACGCAGCCAGCACCGAAGAATTTGATTTTATCGTCGTGGGCGGTGGCTCCGCCGGCAGCGTCTTGGCAGGACGATTAACCGAAAATCCAGCCCATACACTCTGTCTGCTGGAAGCAGGCGGCGACGGTAATGACTGGATGGTGAACACCCCGGTCGGTGCCGTACTGATCATCCCGACCAAGATCAAGAACTGGGCGCTCGAAACCGTGCCGCAGCCGGGCTTAAATGGTCGCAAAGGCTACCAGCCTCGCGGCAAATGCTTAGGCGGCTCATCATCGGTCAACGCCATGGCCTATATCCGCGGTCACAAGAACGACTACGACCACTGGGCAGCCTTGGGTAATGACGGCTGGAACTATGAGGACGTGCTGCCCTACTTTAAGAAATCGGAAAACAACGAACGCATCCATGATGAGTACCACGGTCAGGGCGGCCCGCTCAATGTCAGCGAACTACAGACCGGCAATCCCCTGCAGCAGACCTATATCCAGGCAGCCCGTGAGTGTGGCTACCCCTTAAACGACGACTTCAACGGTGCTGAGCAAGAAGGCCTCGGCACCTATCAGGTCACGCAGCGGAACGGCGAACGCTGGAGCGCTGCCCGTGGCTATCTGTTCCCGCACATGGACACCCGCAGCAATCTGACCGTCAAAACCCATGCCCTCGCCCAGCGTATTCTGTTTGAGAATGGTCGCGCGGTCGGCGTCGCCTATCGCCGTGATGGTCAGATCCATATCATCCGCGCACGCAAGGAAGTGATCCTGTCGGCGGGTGCCTTCCAGTCACCGCAACTGCTCATGGTATCTGGTGTTGGGGATAAAGATGAGCTGGCCCAGCATCAGATCGGCCTCGTCCATCACCTGCCGGGTGTAGGTAAGAACCTCCATGATCATCCCGACTTCGTCTTTGGATATAAATCGCACGACACCAAAAACTCCTTTGGCCTGTCGCTGGGTGGTAGCTTCCACATGCTGGGTGAAATCAGTAAGTACCGTAAGACTCGCCACGGCATGATCTCGAGTAACTTCGCCGAGTGCGGCGGCTTCCTCAAGACGTCGCCTGATCTTGCTGCACCCAATGTGCAGCTTCACTTCGTGGTTGCGCTGGTGGATAACCATGCCCGTACCCTGCATACTGGTCACGGCATCTCCTGCCACGTCTGCCTGCTCAATCCACGCAGTCGTGGTACGGTCAAGCTTAGCGGCCCCAGCATGGATGATACCCTGCTGATCGATCCGAATTTCTTGGGCGATGCGGCGGATGTCGAGGATATGGTCGAGGGCTTTAAACTCACCAAAGCGCTGATGGACAGTCAGGCGTTCAAGCCCGTGATCAGCAAGGATCTCTTTACCGCGAATATCCAGAACGACGACGATATCCGCCGTGTGCTGCGTGCGCGTGTGGATACGGTCTATCATCCAGTCGGCTCATGCAAGATGGGCAATGATGATGCCGCCGTGGTGGATGCACAGCTTAAGGTGCATGGCGTGGCGGGTCTGCGTGTGGTCGATGCCTCGATCATGCCGACCATCGTCAATGGCAATACCAACGCGCCGACCATCATGATCGCGGAAAAAGCGGCGGATATGATCAAGGCGGATTGGGCGACGCAATAAGCGTACTGCTTTTTTGCCGTTGCTTTTTGCAGGGACGCCGAGCGCGGTTGTCCCTTGCGTCGCTGTGAAGCAGTGCTTCATTAATCCCTCCTCAGGATGGCGAATTCTGTGCGAGAAAGGTTTTGCTTACTTTTGTCCTGTCAAAAGTGAGGCCTGCGGCAGGCGTTCCGTCATTTGCACACACCCTCAGTTACCGATAGTGGGTTAAATCCCACTCTACTGCTTGTTCATATAGGTTTGGATATTGAAATGACATTCGATGAAGCCTGTCACATTGCAATGAAGAGCTTCTATGAAACTCATCCGTCGAGCTCTTTGCCGCAATGGCTATTGAAAGCAACTACTATTGGAGGGATGAAGGTTGAGAATGACTGGGTGATTGGTCTCACGCTTGCGTTTAAATATGTTCTCCAACCAAACGAGGCTTGGGAAGTCGTACGAGGACATAGGGTTCTGACCAGACTCGTCCCCGAAACAAACACGAAGAATATTGTTATTCACTATCATGGCAATAAACCACCACTCCTCGTGTTTCAAACAAGGATCAACATAGAGAGCCGTCTTGTCGAGATTGCTTTTGATAGTGATATGTCGAAGCTGAACGAATCAGACTTTGAAGCCCTAGAGTAGCGACAAGCAACTCAAGCTCGCGCAAGGTGCAATAAGCCTTAGCTTACCGCACCCTGTATGGCTGCATTATTTCTTCGCAGGATCTTCTTTCTGCCCTGTTACCGCAATCGCGATACCATTGGCAAAGGATTGCTCAATATCTTCCATGTTGACAGAGGCACCATAGATTCCGCCTAGTGCAAAGGTTTTCTTGATATCAAATGTCGTAATCAGGGAGCTGTCACTCGCCTTTAAAACTCGAACTTTGCCATCCAAATGAATTTGGCCCAGACCAGCCAGCATCGCGCGAGCAAACGCATTGCCCTTGTCGTAGCGAGTGATCAGGACATCCAGCACATAGTCTTGTTTATCGCCAGACGTGTTTAAAATCTTCTTCGCATTCACGCGCTCTTCGATGCGCTCTTCGATGCGTGTCTTTTCCATGGCGAGAATATCAACGCCAGCGTCTGAAGAAACAACCGCATGCACGGCATCCCCAGTACCGATCTTCTGAACCATGCTCTGTCCTTCAGCAAACTTGGCGGTAGGAGGCGTACTCGCGCATCCGCCCAGCATCATGACAACCACACCCATACCCAACAGAAACTTCTTACTCATAGAAAACTTCACTCAAAAGAAATGGATGACCAAAACGCAAACATTGAATATCATGCTTTGTATGTGTTTGCAATGTTTTATGTAAATAAACGTTATTGCGCAGTGCAACGCCCAAACAGGCTGCCAAGCACATGAATAACAAAACCAATCGCCATAAAAAAACCCCGTTTCCGGGGCTTTTCATGATTACAGCCATCCACGCCGTCTGAAATACCACATCGGCAGCAGGAACGAAAACACCATCACCAACACCACAATGATAAAACCATAGTGATTGTGCAGATACGGAATCCCATCCACGTTCATCCCGTAGAAACCCGTCACCAGCATCGGCGGTGCCACCATGGTCGAAATCACGTTAAAGCGTTTGATAATGTCGTTCTGCTCGGTATTAATGAATCCCGACGTCGTATCGAGCAGGAAGCGCACCTTCTGAAACAGGAACGCCGTATGCTCGACCAGTGAGCGGACATCTTCGTTGAGCTCGCGCACATCGGTATCATACTCATGACTACCGAGCGCACGCGGACGACTGAGGAACGTCAGCACCCGACGCAAATCGATCAGACAGAGTTGAGCCTTCCCCAAGACGTCGTCCTGCTGCGCCAGACGCGTCACCATATCGTCGAGATCCAGATGGTACTCGCGGTGATGGTTGTTCAGCACCTCGGTGGTACCCCGCTCCAAATCCTTGTGGACGTCTTCCAGGATATCCGCCAGCTCATCCAGCTTGGCTTCAAGCAAGCCTAAGAGAATCCAGACCGGATCTTTGTAGTCGAGGTGATAATCGTTGCGATGGGCGCGTGCGCGGAAAGCGCGGAAGGACAGCAGCTTGTGACCGCGTACGGTAAACAGCCGATCCTTATGCAGGATGAACGCCACCGTGTGCGCCGTCGCTAGAATACTACTCGACAGTTCACCTTCCTGATCGGCGATGGCATTACGGTTTTTAGACAGGAAATAGGTGCTGATATGCAGGATACCGTCATCATCGCGGTAATAGCGTGCCGATGCTGAAATGTCTTCCAGCGATTTGAGCGTGGGGATATTCTGACCATAGGCCTCGGTCACCCACTCCTGCTCATCCTGCGTTGGCGCGATCAGATCCACCCACACCAGATCCGGTGCCAGATCAAATCCGCCGCGTACCGTCACATCGCGCAGTCCCCCTTGCTCCGTGACTTGAAAAGCCTCCAACATTGCGTTTCTCCCGCATCGGTCACAGTCATGCGTTGTCAAAACGCGCTACGATAGCACCCATCCAAACCGCTATTCTAATAATCCTACGCGCTAAAAGTCAGTAGGCCGCGCAATTTTTTACATGTTGTCGCGATATCTGCTGATATCCATCGCTCAAGGTAGCGCGAGCACCTCTGCGACAGGCATTTCACCCTGCTGCTGGTTGCTCGCCACCACCATCGCCTCGACATGCGCTGCCCCCGACGCCCGTAGAAAATCCGCAAGCCGCGCCAGTGTCGTACCCGTGGTCAGTACATCGTCGATCAGGAGAATCCGTGCTGGTACCGGCTGATCCGGATGCAGCAACTGGAAGGCATCGTCCAGATTGCCCAGCCGCTCGCTGCGACTTAGTCCCTGCTGACGTCTGCCAGCGCGGCGGCCCACACCCGTCCAAAGTGCGATCTGCGCATGATGCGCAAAGACCTTTGCAAGCTCATGACTTTGGTTAAATCCCCGCTCAACTAATCGCCGATCAGACATGGGTACCGCCAGCACCGCATCCACATCCGGCGGCTCAAGCGCGCGCAAACCATCGGCCAAGAGTGAAGTCAGCTCAAGCCTTGCTTGATATTTATGCAGATGGATCAGGCGGTCTATCGGCCATGCATAGTGATGGGCGATCTGCACGGCGACACCCTGCACATGGACCCGATCCCGCCGCCAAGGTAAATCACGATGACATCCCTCACACATCGAACCATGGGTCATGGGATACAGCTGACACAGACGACACAATGATCGCCCAAAAAGGCGTACCCGCCAGCGATCCAATAACACTTTATACGCGTGCATAGCGCGGTGCCGTCGGCGTCCAGCGCAGCATCAGCGCATCACTCTCGCGCGGATAGCGCTGCAGCATCTCCTGAGCAATCGTGCGCGCTCGCGCCAGCTCACCCTGATCGCGCTGCAGCTCCGCCACACGAAAGCCCAAATCACCCGCTTGTCTTGTACCCAAGAGTTCACCCGGACCGCGCAGCGCGAGATCTTTCTCGGCGATGACAAAGCCATCGTGGCTTTCGCGCAGGATCGACAACCGTGCAACGCCCGTATCCGATAGCGGTGTCTTATACAAGAGCACACAGAAACTCGCCTGCGCCCCACGCCCGACCCGCCCACGCAGCTGATGCAGCTGTGACAGGCCGAGGCGCTCGGCGTTCTCAATGATCATCAGGGAGGCATTCGGCACATCAACCCCCACCTCGATCACCGTGGTGGCAACGAGCAGATGCAGTTCATTACGTTTAAACGCCTGCATCACGGCCTGCTTGTCCGCAGACTTCATCCGACCATGCACGAGGCCGATTTTCAGCCCCGGCAGCTGAGAGACCAGCTCCGCATAGGCATCCTCAGCCGCCTGCGCATCCAGCACCTCAGACTCTTCGACCAGCGTACAGACCCAATAGGCTTGCTTGCCTTCGGCACAGTTCACCGCCAAACGCCGGATCACCTCCATCCGCCGATCTATCGGCACCACGACCGTGGTCACCGGCGTACGGCCCGGTGGCAGTTCATCAATGATCGAAGTATCCAGATCGCCATAGACACTCATGGTCAGCGTGCGCGGGATCGGGGTTGCGGTCATCACCAGTTGATGCGGCACGAGGCCGTCTAAGCCTTTTTCATTCAGTGCCAGCCGCTGCTCGACACCAAAGCGATGCTGCTCATCAATAATCACGAGGCCCAGACGGGCAAACTTGATCTGCTCTTGCACCAGTGCATGCGTACCGATCACGAGTTTCGCCTGACCGCTGGCGACTTCCGCCTCGGCCATCGCACGCGCTTTGCCCTTTTGTTTGCCTGCCAGCCAAGCCATCGGGATATCCAGCGGCTCAAACCAGCGGCTAAAATTCAAAAAATGCTGCTCCGCCAAGATTTCGGTCGGTGCCATCAGTGCCACCTGCCAGCCCGCCTCCAGCGCCTGACAGGCCGCCAGTGCAGCAACCAACGTCTTGCCTGAGCCGACATCGCCCTGTACAAGTCGTAGCATTGGATGTGGCTGTCCCAGATCCTGCGCAATCTCCCCCACCACACGCCGCTGCGCCCCGGTCGGTTGAAATGGCAAGTGAGCGCAGAGCTGTTGTGCCAGCGTCTGACTGGACGAGAACGGCGGCGCACGTCGCTGCTGTAGCTCAGTCCTGCGTGCCAGTAGACTCATCTGATGGGCGATCAGCTCTTCGGTAATGAGTCGCATCTGCGCCGGATGGCGAAATGCCAGCAAGGCATCCATATCACTGTCACGCGCAGGCTGATGTACTTCACGCAAGGCATCAGCCAGACGGTAAGACATGGGCAATAGCGCAGGCGGGATCAGCTCGGCCAGATCGTTTAAAGAGCGCTTCATGGCTTGATCGACCAATTGCCTGAGCTTGGGCTGCGTCAGGCCTTCGGTGGTGGGATAAATCGCGGTCAGACGGGCTGGCGGGAGTGGCATTTGCGCATGGACCACCTGTAGCTCAGGGTGCGACATCTCCATACCGCGCCAGCCCATGCGCACCTCGCCAAAGGCCCTGATCCGCACGCCGGCATGGTATTTATCTTCCATACCGCGATAGACCTGAAAAAAACGCAAGGCAATGCGCCCATGCCCATCACCGACATAGATCAGAAACGCCTTACGCCCCTGCCCTTTGGGCTGCAGGTGCTCGGTCGACTGGATCACCCCTTCGATCAGCGCCGACTGCCCTGCGCGCAGATCCGGGATGGCGACAATGCGGCTGCGATCCTCATAGCCACGCGGCAGATGAAACAGCAAATCCACCGTCGTCCAGATCTGCAAGCGCGCCAACTGCTCAGCAACCTTATCTCCGACACCGGACAAGGCTTGGACAGGCAATGCGCTTAAGGATGTAGACGCAGAATTCATCATGAAGGGATTTTTAAGATCAAGATCAAAGGAGTTTAGCCTACACGAATGCACAAAAAAGGGAAGCCTGACGCTTCCCATATGATGCGATTGCATGGCGATTCACCAGGATCATAAAGCGCGCATCAGCCTGCAGGCGTGGAGGCGGCTGTCGATGCAGGTGCCGAGGCTGGCATGGATGCAGATGCGGCACTGGGTGCAGACGCGGCTCCAGGCTGAGGAGAAATGGCGGCGGCGGCAGACGCGGCGGCAGCGGCAGCGGCTTCTGCGGCGGGTGCAGCCGCCGTTGCGGCATCGGTGGCCGCCTGTGCCGCCTGGGCTGCGCTATTGGCACTCACGATGGCATCATTGGTTTTTGCGGTATCCTGTTTTTGGCAGCCAGAGCAGAGCGCGGCAAGCAGAACGCCGACCCCGATCATGCTACGCCACATGGGCATCCCTGTAGTCGCTCGCATGCTATCCTCCTGATTTCCACACTCGATTAAATATCGTCCCGCACTCATCGGCACCGCCGTCCGCATGCATCCTGCACACCATGTCCAACCCAGCCGCGTTGACTGCGCCCGCACAACGACAGCAATCATACACCGATATTTGCCCAATCAGCAAAGCCCGTGCAATCCTCACGCCAGCCAGATAATAAAATACCTGCAAAGCGCAGGCACAACCACAAACCTCAAAGCAAGTACAAAAAAAGGAAGCCGAAGCTTCCTTTTTGTCTCAAGCAGCTATTACGAAGCAGCAGGAGCAGAAGCGTCAGCAGGTGCAGAAGCTGCTGGAGCAGAAGCATCGGCAGGAGCAGAAGCTGCTGGAGCAGAAGCGTCGGTAGCTGGAGCGGAAGCTGCAGGAGCAGAAGCGTCAACAGCTGGAGCAGAAGCGGCGGTAGCAGCAGCGTCGTCTTTCTTTTGGCAACCAACGATAGCTACGGTAGAAGCAATAGCAGCAGCAATTGCGAGTTTTTTGAGTTGCATAGCATCACTCTCACAGAAAAAAAAGGGGGATTCAAAGACCAAGAGTTAATCTGTACTTTTTTTGCTATTAATACCCACGAATGTCAACATTTATAGGTGCAAGAGCGTAGGAACAGACTAAATGGTGATACGATCTTATCATTGGTTTTTATGAAAAACCACTGTTGTTTTATACTTTTTTATGATTC
>JASLEL010000277.1 GCA_030151145.1 Aquirhabdus sp.
AGCGTCTGCAGCATGGTTAGTTTGCTGGGCTGTACGCTGGTATTAGCAGGATCATAATCAAAGGTCACCTGCCAGCCGCCTTCATTCAGTGTCAGCAGTCGACCTTGTGCATCGCGGGTGGCTGGGCTTGCGGCTTGATTCTGTGTGCCCATAATCCAGTGCGGTAGGTACGAGATGGGTGCCAGCCAGCCCGTGGCGCGGGTCAGGAGTTCTTCGGGTGTTGCCGCTTGCAACAGTCCTGTTTTGGCACTTTGTAACGAGACCTGACCGGGGATGCCTTCGATATGAGTCTGTCCGATGCCGAGTGCGCCAGTCAGGTCGATGGCAAAGCGGTTGCCATCCTGAATCCAGGCATAGAATGCACTGCCGTTCTGCTTGGGGGTGCGGACACCAATCTTGCCGCGAATATTGAAATGCAGGGTGCTCTCCGTGGGAACGACCTGATCCGATGGCAGTGTGGTAGAAGGCAGCGTCGGGAGCTTGGGTGTCTGTAGTGACTGACAGCCGCCCTGAAGCATTACGCCGCTGCAAAGGAGCAGGATGCCGAGGGTCCGAGCAGGCGTTAAGGTCATTACGGATTGACGTGGCAGTGGGGTGGGCCTTTGGCTCGACGTTTGGATGGTCATAGGGTGAGATCGCAGGTCTAAAAGGGTTGGAGATGATCGTATCTGGTATTTGGTGACTTTTTTGGTGACTTTAAGATGCAGTGTCAGTGGTCGGATGTCAGTGCGGTTGTGGTTGCGACGCTGCTGGCATGATGAGGTACCGGTCCTGTGTGCGGGTGTACGTGGTTCCATGTGCCATTCATTGGCGTTCCTGAGGCTGTCGGCGCGACCTTCGTGGATGGCTGTGGTTTTATCGGCACTGCTGTGTTGGGGAGTGGTGCTGTAGATACAGGTTCTGGATCATATTCGGCAAAATCATGTAAGTGATTGGGGAAATGCTGCTTGAGTTCTTCGATCAGGCTATGCAGCGCATCGGTCTGTTTGCTTTGCTGTAAGGCTTCCGCCAGATGCAGGCCAATGGTGATGCCGGGTTCGATGGCATAGGCCGCTTGCAGGGTTTTGACGGCCATGTCGTTATCTTTCTGCTTAAGGGCGACATAGCCTAAGGTGTCCAGAATGGCAGCCTGATTCGGTGCCAGTTTATTGGCACGCTCGGCATAGCTCCGCGCATCTTTGAGTCGGCGATTTTGCTCAGCCAGCGCAAAGGCAAAAGCATTGAGATAAACCGGATTGTCGGGACGCAGGTTAAGCAGGCGTTCGGACTCATGATCGAGCAGGTCTTTTTCTTCGGGTTTTAGCAGCAGGATACGCGCATAGATCAGCTCCGGCTGGTCCGGAGAGCTGTTGTTGGCTTCATCCAGCAGCTTGCGTGCGGTATCCGCTTGTGCGTGATCTTTGAGCAGTTGCGCCTGCAACAGATAGAGGAAGGTGGCTTGATCGGGATGCTCGACACGTTCCTGCGTCAGGGTGGTCAGCTCGTCATTTAAACGATTGCTGCTGACCATGATGGCGGCCAGTTTCTTTTGTGCCTTACGATATAGCTCATCGCTCTGGACTTTACGGAAGTAGCTCATGGCGACCGTCATGCGGTTTTGCCGCTCGGCTACGATGCCAAGATAAAAATACGCCTGATCAATATACTGGTCGATGGTGAGTAATTGCACCAGATAGCGCTCCGCATCCAGCATGCGCTGGTTATCGATGCTGACCAGACCCGCCAAGAGCAGGATCTCCCCGTCGTTCGGCCAGCGTTTGGTCATCAGCTTTAGACGCTGCATGGCGGGCTGGGCTTGATTATTCTTGAGCAGCAGGCGGACTTCATACAGGTAGAGGGCTTTGTTATGTGGCTGGTGAGCGATGGCGCGGGTCAAGAGTTGCCGCACGTCGTTAAGCTTGCCCTGACTGAGCAGGATATTGGCTTTGAGGGTGATAAACGCCGTCACATCCGGTTTTTTACGCAGGGCGTTGTCCACCTCGATCAATGCCTGTTCGGGCTGGTCGGCCTGCACCAGCAGACCGGCTTTGAGGACCGATAGCGAAGGGTTGTTGTATTCTTTCAGACTCTGCAGGGCTTGCAGCAGTGCGCTGCGATCCTTGGGGTCGTCTGGCGAGATACCGATGACGATGCGGTCCAGTGCAGCATTGGGGTCGTAGCGTAGGATCTTGTCCAGTGTCTTGGTGGCAAGCTGGTAATCATGTGCTTTGAGTGACAGATGCGCCATATAGAACAGTGCAGGGATGTATTCGGGATCGATCTCGACCCAGTGCTTGGCAATCGCAAGGCCGCCGTCGATGTCGTTTTGCTCCAGCGCAACCGACAGGGCACGTTCGAGGACGATCGGATCTTTGCTTTGCAGTGCCTGTGCGCGGTAGAGCGCCACGCCTTTGTCCGTCAGGCCGCGTGCCAGTGCCAGCTCGGCTGCAAAGACATCGAGAAATCCGGCATGTACGACACTCGGTGCCAGTGAGAGCGACACGAGCATGACGGTGAGCAGTCGATAGGGGGATCGCTGCGTGTGTTCATCAGGCGGAATGGGGTTTGCCGATGTCGGCATCTGAAAACCGAAAAGCCGCAAAAGAACCTCGTGTTGATGACCGAATGGTATAAACATTTTTTGGACTGTCAGTGCATGTCACTTCGCGTACGTCTATACATTGACATATACTGCGTAGATGGCATTCCTGACTAGGTGCGCTCTGCCTGACGTGACGTAACGAGTTGACCAGCAGGTATATTCGGAACGGTGTTAAGGGCAGATCGCTGTTTGTGTTTAGCGAGTATATCGCGGACAATAGCATATTTGCGATTGGCAATCGACGGACAATGAGTTTCTTTGTTTTAGGCGTGAATCACAACACTGCCTCGCTGGCACTGCGCGAGAAGGTGGCCTATGTGCCCGAGCGACTCGGCCAAGCTTTGCGCCATGCCCATCGCGCAGGACTGGCTGAGAGTCTGGTGATTGTCTCCACCTGTAATCGTACTGAGCTGTATAGTCTGACCGATCAGAGTGATTCACTGCTGGCGTGGCTGGCGGCGGATCATGATCTGGATCTGGCCGAGCTTGCGCAGCATACCTATGCCTATGAAGAAGAGCAGGCCTTTATCCATCTGATGCGTGTGGCAAGCGGGATGGACTCGATGGTGCTGGGTGAGCCGCAGATTTTGGGACAGGTCAAAACCGCGCTGCAACAGGCAAGAGAAGCAGGCACCGTTACCCCTAAGCTTTCCCGTATTTTTGACTATGCCTTTAATGCCGCCAAGAAAGTCCGCACCGAAACGGCGATTGGCGCGCAAGCGGTATCCTTGGGCTTTGCTGTTTTGCAGCTCGCACAGCAGGTTTTTAGCGATTTGCAGCGCACGACGCTGCTGCTGGTGGCAGCAGGTGAAATGAACACTCTGATCGGTCGCCATCTGGCCGAGCATGGCGTGGGTCGTATCCTGATCTGCAACCGCACCCGTGAACGCGCTGACGCGCTGGCCGAAGAGCTGCGGGTGCATCTGCCGGTTGAGGTGGTGCCTTTTGAGGCGTTGGCGCAGGGATTGGCGCAGGCAGATATCGTGTCCAGCTCAACGGGCAGCCTGCATCCGGTGATCACGGCCGATATGGTACGCCAAGCCCTCAAGCAACGACGTCATCGGCCGATGCTCATGGTTGATCTGGCGGTACCGCGGGATATTGAGGCGGATACCGCGTCGCTGGATGATGTCTATCTCTATACCGTCGATGATCTGCAAAATGTAATCGAAGGCAATCTGGCCCAGAGACGACAGGCGGCGGTGGAGGCCGAGGTGCTGGTCAGTCAGCTTGCGGCTCAGTTCGTGCAGGCCAATCGTGCCCAGCAGGCCGGACCGATGATCGCACAGTACCGACAGCAGATGGA
>JASLEL010000296.1 GCA_030151145.1 Aquirhabdus sp.
GGCATCACATGGAAGTCGGCATGGATCGCCAAGGGGGGAGGTACAGCCGACCGCCACACACAGAAAAAAGCGAAAAAGGCAGGAATCAAAGCGCACGGTGTGCTTAGGCATGACGGGCGTCAAAAAATGCAGGATGTAACACAAAAGCAGGCAAAACAATATCTACATGGTGTTGTTATGACACAAGAAAGCCGCGCTTGAGGGCACTCAGCGCGGCTTTTTTATGTCTGTCTTAGACGCCATGCGATCAAACCGCTAGTGGTTCCACGGCGACATCCGCACCATCAGCCCAAACTGCAGTACATTCTTGGCAAAATGCCCCCGACAGCACGGGTGCTGATCCGCCTCATAGCTAAAGGTCGGCCACAGCTGCTCGCGCTGATCCAGCATCGGCAGATGATCGAAGACTGCATTCACGCTCTTAGGATGGATACGCCAGGCATGTATTCCGGTGGCATCGACCAGCACACCGCGCATCATCAAGTGCGCCTCCATGCCGACACTAGGTGGTACATCGCCATTGGCGTTCAAGATCACGGCCTCCTGCAAGCGCTCAATCCGCGCCGTGTCCCAGACGGCATCGCAAGCAATATCATGCGCCGCATGCGCGCTGCGGATGGTAAAGCACTCCGCATCCGGCGTTGCCATCGCATAGCGACCATAAAATCCCAGATCGTGCGTCAGACTCGCCACATACAGCATCTCATCATCAAACGTCTGCCCCGCACCGAGGCCGATCAGACGACTGAACCAGTAGGTACGCAGCGAATGATTGATCATAAACGGCGGGGTCAGCTCAGAGAGCAGCGTCTCTGCCGCACGGGCGGCTTGGGTATCCGGGACTTTGAGCGTATCCAGATCAATGAAGGCCGGAAAATTGCGCTTCAACCCCAAACGATAGCGCACCAGTTCAGGCATCTCGACCAACAAAGATCCAACGCCGCTACGCATCAGCGTCAGTCGGTCCGATAAATCAATACGTCCACCCGTGCGTCTGGCCCAAGCCAGTGTACCGACATCAGTCATATGTACCTCGCCTTATGTGCAGTGCGTTGTTTTAAAGGGTTGATAAGGTTTTATATTCCAATGCGGCGGAACGTCAGGAAAGATTTTTTATTCGCTCATGAGTGCTTGTGTGGTCAACGTCTTTGCGTTGTTGATCATTCATCGCCGCCTACGGGTGAGTGAATTCTGCTCAAATGTAAGCCGTCGCTGATCGACCGTCAAGCACCATCCTTGACACAGGAGAATACGCTATCATAAGCCCCCGTTTTCCTCCGGCGTGCGCTCACCATGTCCAGATTCTCCGCTATCCTGACCCTCAGTCTGTGTGCCGCTCTATTTGCCATACCGGCTCATGCCGATGTGACCGAAGGTCAGCCCGCACCTGCACTCACGGGCAAGCTGATCGACGGCACAGCCTTTAATCTCGCGGCTGATCGCGGTCAGGTGGTGATCATCAATCTGTGGGCTTCATGGTGCTCGCCCTGCCGGACCGAGATGCCCGCCATCGAACGCTACTATGCCGCGCACAAGCAGGAAGGGCTCAAGGTCTATGCCATCAGTATGGATGACGCTAAAGATGATGCGGATGTCCGCACGGTGATGCAGAAATACAGCGTCCCGGCGGCCTTCCACCGGGAGGTGAGTATGGATGGCTATGGTGAGATCTGGCGCATGCCGATGACCTTTATCGTCGATCGGCAAGGCATCCTGCGTAAAGACGGCAGCGTCGGTGAACCGAAAGTAGACGATGCAATCTTAAATAACATCGTCACCCCGCTCTTGGCACAGCCTGCTAGCAAACCCTGAGCGCCAGAAACATCCGTCAGCAACATCCGCGAATAACGCCCTCGTATCAAAAACTATAGTGCAGCCCGACCGAGGCGATATAACGCGGCGCCAGCTGCACACCATTGACATGCTGATAGACCGGCAACTGGACGAACGTATAGACCGACGCCCGTTTATCCAGCCGGACGCTCACGCCCGGACTGGCATAGACCAGTGTGCCACCCGTGCTGTAGATATCCGCCTGCGCGCCTGTGTCATGCCGGACGTAGCGGGCATTGAGCTGGAGTTGCGGTGTCACGATGGGATTCAGCATATAACGCATGCCGAGGGTCAGATTGGTGCCGTCACCCGGGCGGTACTGGTCGGCCGTATCAAACGCCTGCTGATAGGTGGCGTTGGCGAAGTAAGCCAAGCGCTTGCTCACGCGCTGGGAGTAAAACGCACCGATGATGCCGTCAGTCGTACCGGTCCCGGGCTGTAGTCCACGATCAATTGCTACCGGCCCCGGTGCGGTCGGATCTGTCGAGATACCCGTCTCGGTATGACGGCCGGTCGGCAGCTTAAGACCAAACAGCAGTCCCCAGTTCTGCTCGGGGCTAAAGCCTGCATAGCGGCCAATCAGTTTGATATCACCAAAGTCTGACGTATCCGACACATACTGACCGCCGCCCGCGCCTGCGGTCACGCCATCGGATGCCGTACCCAGCGTCTCATGCTTGCGCAGGATATACGGCACCTGCACAGTGATGCCCCAACCTCCCGCCGTACTGTAATCCCCACTCATGGTCACATATTGGTTGCGGGTGTACTTTTCTACCTCTTGCGGATTGCCGTCATTGCTGCGCTGACTGGCAGCGACCGACGAGAGGGTGCCGGAGCCGCTACGCAGCTGGTTCTGATCCAGATAGTCATAGCGCAGATCGAGTTTGATACCGCTCGTGGTCGAATAGCCGAGATTTTCCCAGTCTGAGTTGAGCGTGCAGCCGCAGCTGGCACAGGCGAAAGTGGGACTAGACAGGGCTAGGCCAAGACTTGCAGTTAGACCAGAAAAGAAGAAACGACGAAACATCGGAATGATTTCCTTAAGAAGTAATGACGAGCCACAGCAGATACCCATACAAGGCGCGGCTATGGCAAACAAAGACTTAAATCAGGGAAATCGCAGGCGGTGCGCGGCCGGGTGGCAGCAGGTGGTGGTTGAAAGTCAGCAGCAGTACGGCATTGGCCCGAATGCGGACCATCACCACTTGCACCAGCAGGCGCAGTATGAGCATCACCATCAGCGGCACCAGATCAAACGACGCCAGATGACCAAACACCATACAGAAGGCACAGAACATATGCCGATGATGAGCATGATCCACAGCCGTATCTGAACCTTGTGCATGGGAGGCAATAGCAGGAGCCGAGGAAGATGGCATCGCCATATCGGGCATATGCTGCATGTCTGACATGTCCATGCCGGGCATGTCATCCCTCATTGCAGGACGTGTGGCACGATGGGCGGTGGACGCAGGCTTTGCGACCTGCGCAAGCACAGCCAGTTGCTCACAGACGCCAAAGCCGATTTCGGGATGCTTCATCAAGATCGGCGTCAGAAAGACGGACAGCTGCATCAGCCATGCGCACAGCGCAAAACCGAATCCGACTTTATGAAAACTGACCTGCACGGCAGCACCCCGGGTAAAAACTGGCGCGAGTATACCCGAAAATCGGCGAGATATTCGCCGCCCATCCATTGGATAGCGTGACCCTCATGCACAAGAGCGTGAGCGATGATTGCCCAAGAGAACAACTTAACATAATATATTCCCGTGATCAGATGCAGTCATCGGTATCACCTCAGCGAGATTTCATAAATCACTGCTAAAATATCGGCTTTATCCATCGTCCTTGAGCGCTGCTATGGAACATCACGACGAATTCGAACATGGCTCCGAACATGACAGTGCTTCGCTTCGCGCCGCCGGGCGCAAGAGCACGCTGGTCAGTGTCGGGGTCAATATCGGCCTGATGCTGCTGCAGATCAGTGTCGGTCTGTGGGCGCACTCACAGGCACTGGTGGCCGACGGCATCCATTCGCTATCGGATCTGTTTTCCGACTTTGTCGTGTTGCTCGCAGGCAAATACAGCCATCTAGATCCTGATGATGAGCACCAGTACGGGCATTATCGCTTCGAGAATGCCGCCTCCATGGTGCTGGGTGCCATGCTGATCATGGTGGGCATAGGGATGCTGTGGAATGCCTTTATGCATATCCAGCACACGACCACGAGCCAAAATCTGCACCTGTCGGCGCTGTGGATCGCCATCATCGCGCTGGTATCCAAAGAGCTGCTCTTTCGCTACATGCTCGCCATCGCCAAACGTATCCGCTCCAGCCTGCTGATCGCCAATGCCTGGCATGCGCGCTCAGATGCAGCCTCGTCCTTGATCGTCGCGATCGGGATCATCGGAACCTTTGCCGGCTTTCCGCTCTTGGACCCCATCGCGGCGCTCATCGTCGGCCTGATGGTGACCAAGATGGGTCTACAATTTTTCTGGTCGGCATTGAACGATCTGATGGACCACGCCATCTCGCATGAAGAAATCGTGCAGATCCAGACCACGCTCGAAGCCACGCCCGGCATCCTCGGCGTGCATAATCTGCGTACGCGGCGTATGGGGGATTTTTGTCTGGTTGACGTCCATCTGGAGATCGACGGTCAGAAGACCGTGACTGAAGGCCATGCCATTGCGCTGGAAGCCCGTCGCCGGGTGATGGAAGATCATCAGGTCTTAAACGTCATGACTCACGTTGATCCGGTCGATCACTGTCTGGATGAGGCAGCGCACTGAGAGCCTCATCCACGCCCCACTACACCATAAAACGCCCCTTCAATACTAAATAAAGCCATTTAGTTAGGATGAGCCGTTGTTTTTCAGCAGGAATGCTGGGCGCAGCTGCTCCTTGTGGCGCTGTGAAGCAATGCCTCCTTGTGTCAGGGAACAAGCCGTGCCTTATTTAACCTGCCCTCATCCTCAGGATGGCAGGCTTGTATTGAAAAAGACGCGACAAGGGGCTAGTGCAGACGATTGACCAGCCTATCGTTGAGCCAGCAGCAGGCTAGGCCATATCAAAAATCCCGACCGTAGGAGCTACTGTCGGGATTTTTTTTCATCTAACTGGCATTACCCAGCATCGCGGCTTTCTTTATGATGACGCGGGACATATCAATGGCTATGGCCCGGCTTGGCGTGATCGTGATCGTGATCGTGATCGTGATCATCATGGTCATGTGCCGCGTGATCGTGCGAATGATCGCCATGGTCGTGGTCATCATGCGCATGATCATCGTGATCATGTTCGTGCTGATGGTCGTCATGGTCATGGTCATGGTCATGGTCATGGTCATGGTCATGGTCATGGTCATGGTCATGGTCATGGTCATGGTCATCAGGATGTAGCGCGCAGCGATGACGCACAAGCCCCTGTTCGATCTGCAGCGTGGTGTGCAGGATGCCGAACTCATCTTTTAAGCGCTTGGCGACCTGATCCAGAAAGACATCATCAGCACGGCCGTCGGGGACCACCAGATGCGCAGTCAGTGCAGTCTCGGTGGTACTCATGGCCCAGACATGCAGATCGTGGATTTCGGTTACACCGTCCTGCGTACGCAAGAACGTATCTACCTTGGCAAGCTCGATATGCGGCGGTACGGCAGCCAGTGCCATCGACAGCGAATCACGCAGCAAACCCCACGTGCCCAGCACGATCACCACCGTGATCACCAAGCTCACGACCGGATCGATCCAGTACCAGCTGGTCGAGATCATGATCAGACCCGAGATCACCACACCCAGCGACACCACGGCATCCGACGCCATATGCAGGTAGGCACTGCGGATATTGAGATCGCCTTTGCTGCCCTTGACGAACAGCCACGCCGAGAAACCATTGATGGCAATCCCGATCAGAGCCACGATCATCACGGTCTTACCCGCCACTGCTGGCGGATTGGCAAAGCGCAGGACCGCCTCCCAGGCGATAGCACCACAGGCCACCAGCAGGAAGACCGCATTGGCCAGTGCCGCCAGAATCGAGGTACTGCGCAGACCGTAGGTGTATTTCTCACTCGGTGCACGCTTGGACAGGATTGCAGCCCCCCAAGACAGCACCAGCCCCATGACATCGGACAGATTATGCCCGGCATCGGCCATCAGGGCGGTCGAGTTGGCAAGAAAGCCGTAGAAGAACTCGACCAGCACAAACACGCTGTTCAGCACGATGGCAATCAGAAAGGCGCGACCAAAGTTATCCGGGGTGGGATGGTGATGCCCGTGATCATCCCCGTGGTGCCCGTGATGCAGTCCCATTAATTATTCTCCGGTGCGAATGCGTGGATAGAGTGATGAATAGTGTCGTGATGCGCATCGTGAAAACTGTCATCGTGTGGTTCGTCGATGTGCTCGAGCATGTCTTTTAACACATCGGAGATATGATGATCCGCCACGCTGTAGAACATTTGCTTGCCTTGACGCTCGGCTTTGACGATGCGGGCGGCTTTGAGCAGGCGCAGATGGTGACTGACGAGGGAACTGCTGAGGTCGAGCGATACGGCAATATCACCCACGGCGACCGCATCATCCAGACATGCCAGCACGATCCGCAGACGCGTGACATCGCCCATCAGCCGAAACAGATCGGCCAACTGGGCAATATGACTGGTGGAATATGACATAACGATTAAACATATGAATACCTATTTATATGATAATCGTTTTAAAGCCGGTTTGTAAACCGGCTCATGCATCACATCCGCTGTATCTCACGCATCCGTCACAGGGCGACCTGCGCAATCTGCGCTTCGGTTTGCCGATAGATCCCCTTAAAGTGACGTGCATCCTTAAAGCGGCGATAGGACCACATATACTGCGCCGGCGCATGGCGAATCATGGACTCCATACCTTCATTCAGCGCCGTCGCTGACACCACCAGATCCTGATCATGGATCGCATCCGGCAGTTTCTCACACTTGACGATAAAGCCCGCGCCATCCGGCGAGCGAATGCAACTGATACCAATCACGCGGCAGCCGGTACGCTGGGCCAGTCTCGACACCAGTGTCGTGGTCATGACTTCATGACCGAAGAACGGCGCAAACACACCGCCACTCTCATCCGGCACATGATCCGGCAGGATGATGGTAAAGCCGCCCCGACGCAGGGTCTTGAGGATGGCTTTGACCCCCTGACCGTCGGTCGGGACCAAGGTTGCATTAAGGCGCTGGCGACCATTCAGGATAAAGGAATCCACCCCGGGATTGCGCGCAGACTTATACATGATGGTGGGCGAGCCAAACTGGTTCAGCCATGAGTTCATCATCTCCCATGTCCCCAGATGGGGGACTACGGCGATCATACCCTTTGAGTCCAGCAAGGCCTCCTGCAGCACGTCCATGCCTTCGACATGCTGAATCTGGTTCGCGCTGTATTCCGGCGGCATTCCCCATGCCTTGACTGACTCCACAACCATCAGGCATTCGTTGCGCACGATCTCCCGTTCAAGCTGTAGACGCTCTCCGACAGACAGCTCCGGCATGGCCAAGAGCAGATTGACCCGTGTATGCCAGCGGATGCCACGATGAGGGGCCAACAGCAGCAGCCATGCCACCGTGTACGCCAGCCATCGCAGGAAAAGTAAAGGAAACTGGGAAACCCATTGCAGAAGCGCACGCATGATCAGACGGTCCAAGAGGAGAAAAAGTGGAGAAACCCAAAGCGGGGAGATTGAACCGTCGTCGAGGGTAATGAGGGTGGATTGGTTACGCAGTGTACACGGGAATCGTTTCAGTATGAGGGAGGCTTTGTGGTAAACAAGTAGTCCTTGGGTGGCGGCTCTGTGCCAGGCGTCATGGTTGAATGCCCATGTCATCGCACTGCAAAGACAAGCTGGTGACAAAGCCAAGCTGATTTACCTAGGTCGGCTGTAAAAGCGAGGCTGGTTACCAAGTCCATACCGCGATATACACTCTTGGGCACGATTGCACGGCGCTCATTCGCTATGCTTAGCGCCAATTTAAACCATTTGGATAAATGATGCTTTCAATCAAATCGATGACCATCATCAGTCTGGTCGGCGTGATGTCCACCAGTATTTATGCCTTACCCGCATCACATGCACCAGTAGGCAGCCGCATGACGCCGGTCACTGTGGCGGTCAAAAGCCGTGATCACCTGCGTATCCCGCGTGGTGCGACCATCTCCTTTACCCTATGGGGTGTCGATGCCCAGCTTGCCGACCATGGTGCTACCCGACTTGCAACCTATCGCTATCCGCTCAACGCACTGCCTGCCAGCTACCGTCTGCCCATTGATCGCGGACTGTCACAGCGTATCCAGCCGCAATCCAGAGGCGGTCACTATAAGTATTATCTGACCACTGAGGTCCGTAGCGCCGGTAAACGCGAGTTTGCCGTGACTGACTTTGGCAAATCCGGTCCGGTATTCGCTGACAGCTATCGAGGTCTGCAGCAGACGATCCTGCTCAAGCGCAAAGATCGATAAGCGGGTCAGAAAGCCTGCGATAGATGCGGTATCCTAAACAGCATCCATCAAAAACCCTTGCATCAGCAAGGGTTTTTTAGATTTATGCCAGTGCCAACCGTTCACGCCAGATTTGTTGGATCGCCAGAGAATCATGGTCATTCGGATGAAAATCACGGGAAAAATAGTCCAGCCACTCCCGTCTGGTCTGATTACTCACCAGCCCCTCCGCGCCAAAGAGCAAGCGGATAAAGTTTCTTGTGCCCGACCATGTCAGTTGCCGATCGGCATACAATAACCGGGTCATGTTGTACCCGATAAACATCATCACCGCACTGCCCGCGACCGCCATCCACAAGGCACGCAAAGCATAGTGACCGCCTAATGCCTGATAAGCATCAAAATAAACCGCCTTGTGTTCATTTTCCTCCAGCGCATGCCAGAGCCAGAGCTCACCGACCGGTCCGGTCAACAGCCGATTGAGATCATCTCGCCGCAGCAATTCTGCACCCAGCGTTGCGGTGATGTGCTCCACCGCGCAGCCGATGGCCATATTATGCATGGGTGGCAAATAGGCCCGGAACATGCGATACAGAAAATTCACGTAGCGCTCCAGACTGGCGATATTGATCCCCTGCTGATCGGCATAGCGATTAAAAGCCAAATGTTCTTTAGCGTGCATGGCCTCCTGACCGATAAAACTACTGATCTCGGCTTGCAAGACCGGATCACTGATCCTGCCACGTAACTGGCGCAGGGTTTCAATCAGATATAGCTCGCCTTGGGGAAAGATCCCCGACATGCCATTAAACAGATGGGTCAGGAAGGGGTCCTGTCCCGCCCAGTAACGCGCCGTCGGCCGAAAATCAAAACTTAAACGGCGTACCGGAAAACTGGCTTTCAGCCGATGACCCACGGCAGTCATGATGGTCTGTTGTAATTGCATAGAAAATGCCTCGTCTATTGAACACGTGAAGTGCAGCCTAAGAACAGCACATTCACTTACAAAAGTACTTTATAGTTCTTTTGTACAGATCTTCAGAAAGCGTGTCAATAACAAATCCACAAGGCATTTATTTTTAAGGATTTAAATTTATGATCTGGATGTTGAGCGGATCAGTTGAGCCGACATCCAGATCATGCTACCGTTTTCAGATCAGATCTCTAGACAGCACACACGTGAGCAACTTATCCGGAACCTTTGCCACAGATGCCGCAGGCTTACCTCGCGGCCGCACATCCTTGGACAATGACGATGTCCGGGAACAGCAGCGACGCAGGATCATCAAGGGTGCGATTACTGCATTCGCTCATCAAGGCTACGCCACCACGACGATCAGTGACATCGTCAAGAATGCACGTGTATCGCGGCAGGTGTTTTATGAATTATTCAAAACCAAGGAAGCCTGCTTTCTGGCAGCGGAGGCATTAGGACGCCAAGCATTGCAAACCAATATGCTGGCACAGACCGCAAGCTCAGGAACGACCGATCCTCAGCAGCTTGTGCGCAACATGATTCATGCCTATCTGCAACTGTGTCAGGACGAGCCCGAGTTTGCCAAGGCGTGGGCGATCGAATTCCCCGGGATCAGTGCGACGGCATTGCATCAGCGCACCGAGTATTTTCAGCTTTTGGCGGTCACGTTAAGACAATGGCATCAGAGCATCCCGCAATCCGACGCGCTGCATCCGGTCGACATTCCTGATCTGTACTACGACATGGCGATCGGTGGCATATACGAAGTCGTTTACCAGCATCTGGCACATGATCGTTTTGATGCGCTCGCGGGACTCGAAGATACGCTGGTGCAATTCATGCTGCATACGCTGGGATTTAAAGCATCGGCCTGATCGTTGCTTAAGGCGACGGAAGGGAATCCCAGCCAGCCTCGCACCGATGTCCAAGCCATAAAAAAACCCTTGCATCAGCAAGGGTTTTTTCTATTTCAGCGATTTATCGCATCAGACGGATCAGATCCGTTCGATGATGGTCGCGATACCCTGACCCAGACCGATACACATGGTAGCCAGACCGATTTGGGTGTCTTGCTGTTCCATGACGTTCAGAAGCGTGGTGGTGATACGCGCACCCGAGCAACCCAGTGGGTGGCCCAGCGCAATCGCACCGCCGTTCAGGTTGATCTTGTCTTGCTTGTCCAAAATGTCCAGTGCCTTCATGACCGACAGACCTTGGGCCGCGAACGCTTCGTTCAGCTCGATGGTCTGGATGTCAGCCATGGAGAGGCCCGCACGCTTGAGGGCTTTCTGAGTCGCTGGTACTGGACCATAACCCATGATCGCGGCGTCACAGCCAGAGACGGCCATCGAGCGGATCACAGCGCGGGCTTTAAGACCCAAGCTTTGAGCTTTGGCAGCGCTCATGAGCAGCATGGCGGAGGCACCATCGGACAGCGCAGACGAGGTCGCCGCAGTCACAGTACCGGCTTTGCTTGGGTCAAACACTGGGCGCAGTGCAGCGAAAGCTTCCAGATTGGCATCTGGACGGATCACTTCATCGATTTCGCACAGGACGCGCACGCCGTTCTCATCGTGGCCTTCAACACCGACGATTTCGTTCTTGAAGCGGCCTTCCAGTGTGGCAGCCCAAGCGCGGCGGTGAGATTCGACGCCAAACACGTCCTGCATTTCACGGGTGATGCCGTTCATGCGGCCCAGCATTTCAGCTGTCAGGCCCATCATGTTGGACGCTTTGGCGTAGTGCTTGGAGGCTTCTGGGTTGAGGTCGATGCCGTGCATCATGCCGACGTGGCCCATGTGTTCCACACCACCGATGATGAAGATGTCACCTTGGTTGGTGGCGATCTGGGCAGCCGCGGTATGGATGGCCTGCATGGACGAGCCACACAGACGGTTGACGGTTTGGCCAGCAACGGTCTTTGGCAGGTCAGCCAAGAGACCGATGTTGCGGGCGATATTCATGCCCTGTTCCAAAGTCTGGTTGACACAGCCCCAGATCAGGTCTTCGACTTCGTTCGGGTCAAAACCGGGGTTACGGATCAAGAGTGCACGGACCAGCTCGGCCGACAGACTGTCGGCGCGGACGTTGCGGAACATGCCGTTCTTGGTGCGACCCATTGCCGAGCGGACGCCATCAACAATCACCACGTCACGTGGATTTAACGTTGCCATAGTATTCGCTCCTTATCCGTAAAATGACTTGTTGGCTGCAGCCATGTCGCGCAGCAGTTGTGGGGCTTCGTAGCCTTTGCCTAAGTGTGCGTATTTGTCACACAGGGCGACATATTTCTCTACACCGACTTGATCGATGTAGCGTGCTGCACCACCGCGGAACGGAGGGAAACCGATACCCATGATCAGGGCCATGTCGGCTTCGGCAGGCGTTGCGACGATCTTGTCTTCGAGGCAGCGAACGATTTCGTTACACAGGGCAACCATCATGCGGTCGATGATCTCTTGTGCGTCAAACTCGCGTTTTTCGCCAGTGACGACAGGTGCCAGCAACTCATAGGTGGTTGGATCGACTTTCTTGGCTTTTTTGCCTTTCTTGTCGGCAACATAAGCATAGAAGCCGATGTCATTTTTCTGACCCAGACGTTTGTTTTCGTACATGACTTGGATCGAGCCTTTGTAATCCGGCTTCATGCGATCCGGGAAGCCTGCGGCCATCACATCTGCACCATGTACGCCGGTGTCGATACCGACCACGTCGATCAGATAGGCAGGACCCATTGGCCAGCCGAATTTTTCCATGACCTTGTCGATCTGCTGGAAGTCAGCACCGTCTTTGACCAAGAGATCAAAGGCACCAAAGTACGGGAACAGAACACGGTTGACGAGGAAGCCCGGGCAGTCATTGACGACGACCGGTACTTTGCCCATTTGCTGCGCAAGGGCCACGGTAGTGGCGACGGCTTGGTCCGAAGACTTCTCACCGCGAATGACTTCGACCAGCGGCATCATGTGTACCGGGTTGAAGAAGTGCATACCGACGAAGTTTTCTGGGTGCTTGAGGTTTTTAGCCAAGCTGGTAATCGAGATGGTCGAGGTGTTGGACGCCAGAATGGTGTTTTCATGCACCAGTGTCTCGACTTCCGACAGTACAGCCGCTTTGACTTTTTCCAGCTCAACCACAGCTTCGATCACGATATCGACTTCTTTGAAGTCACCGTAGTTCAGGGTTGGGCGGATGCGCGACAGGGTTTCGCCCATCTTGGCTGGGGTCAGACGGCCTTTTTCGACCTGCGACGACAGCAGCTTGGTGGCTTCGCTCATGCCCAGCGCCAGTGCTTCATTACGAATATCTTTCATAATGATCGGCAGACCACGGCTGGCGGCCTGATAAGCAATACCGCCACCCATGATGCCAGCACCGAGAACGGAAGCCTGCTTGATCGGGTGAGCGATTTTTTCCCATTTCTTCGCCATTTTCTTGACGATCTGGTCGGCAGTGAAGACACCGATCAGGGCGTTGGCTTGCGGAGTGACCGCAGCTTGGGCAAAGCCTTTGGATTCGGTTTTCAGCGCGTCGTCACGGTTCTGGTTGACGTTTTGCTGAATGGTTTCAATGGCAATCTTCGGTGCTGGGTAGTTGGTACCGGCTTTAGCGAGGATCACGCCTTTGGCGCTGTTGAAGGCCATGGCCTGTTCCAGCGGGTTCAGCTTGACTGGGACCAGCTTTTCTTGGCGCTTGGCTTTCCAGTTCAGCTTGCCAGCGATGGCGGATTCGACCATCTGTACAGCAGCGTCGACCAGTTTGTCAGCAGCGACGACGGCATCAATGGCACCGTCTTTCAGCGCGACATCAGGGCGTTTCTCAGCGCCCGATGCGATCCACTCCAGCGCGTTGTCGATACCGATCACGCGTGGCAGACGGACGGTACCGCCGAAGCCCGGATAGATACCGAGTTTGACTTCTGGCAGACCGACTTTGGCAGCAGTCGAGGCGACGCGGTAGTCACACACCAGGCACATTTCAAAACCGCCACCGAAAGCGATGCCGTTAATGGCCGCAACAGTTGGGAAGGGCAGGTCTTCGAAGCTTGAGAAGATCTCGTTGACCGGACCCAGCCACTCGGCGATGGCGGCTTCGCCACCGGCGAAGTTGTCGCCGAATTCGGTGATGTCGGCACCGACGATGAAGGTCGATTTGCCGGAAGTGACGACCAGACCCTTGATGCTGGCGTCGGCTTTAACCGCAGCGATGGCATTTTTCAGATCTTCA
Organism: Aquirhabdus sp.; assembly: GCA_030151145.1. Taxonomy (GTDB): domain Bacteria; phylum Pseudomonadota; class Gammaproteobacteria; order Pseudomonadales; family Moraxellaceae; genus Aquirhabdus. The sequence continues at coordinate 13,523 of JASLEL010000296.1, forward strand.
ACCGTAGCGCGGTTGAATTTATTGACCGACTCGCCCTGCAAGTCGAATTTGAATTCTGCGATTCCGTCGCGGATCGGCTGCACGGAAATGGCATTACCAGAGTAAATCATGCCTAAAGCTCCTGAACTCGGAAGTGAAACAGCAAAAAATGGACTACCATCATCGACCATTATCGAAAAAAAACCGGATGCATTTTGGTCGCCGCGTTGCCGCAGGCGTCAGTCACAAGTGCTTTCTTTTTGATCAGTTTAAGATCAGAATAGAGGCCGCACCGGGACAGGCAAAAAACTGGTGTAGAGTGTACGTCAAGACAATGACAATGTGCTGCTTTTGCGTGTATATATGCTGTGACGCAAAGGTCACAAATTATGTTTATAAGGCTGTTTGCCTGATTTTTATGCAAAATTAACGACTGATTCCCGATATTGCGCAGGATTGCCATCATGTCTGAAGCCGCTGCCACACCGACCACGCCCCATACTGCCCTCATCACCGGTGCCTCCAGTGGCCTCGGCGCTGCCTTTGCCCGTCTGCTGGCCGCCGAAGGCCACCAATTGGTGCTGGTTGCCCGCCGTCTCGACCGACTCGAAGCCCTGATTGAAGAGCTGCAAAAAGACCATCCGCAGCGTATGGAAGCCATCAGCTGTGATCTGTCGGAGGTCGATGCCGTATCGGTCCTCATGGATGAGATCGCCACGCGTGAGCTGTCGGTGGATATTCTGGTCAATAACGCTGGTTACTCGACCAAGGACAGCTTCAGCCAGCAGGAGCGCAGCACGATCCAGAACCAGCTGCACGTGATGGTCAATAGTGTCACCGAGCTGTGCCATGCCGTGCTGCCCTACATGACCGAGCAAGGCTGGGGCCGTATCATCAATGTCTCATCGCTCGCCGCTTACGCACCGCCCGGTCGCGGTACGCTGTATTCGGCCATCAAGCAGTATGTACTGTCCTTCTCACAGTCCCTCGACATGGATGTGCGCCGCCAAGGTGTCCGCGCGACCGCCCTGTGTCCGGGCTTTACCCATACCGAGTTTCACGATGTGATGGATGTCGCCGCCAAGGCCAGCCAGATCCCGTCACTGTTGTGGTCGGAAGCGCCCGATGTGGTCTCGGCCGGCTGGTATGCGGTCAATGCCGGACATACCATTTGCACGCCGGGGACGATCAACAATGTCATTGCCGCCTTCAGCAAATACCTGCCGGACCGCATCCGCTACGAGATGGGCCGCATCAATCCGCTGGAATAAAGCGCCTGTATCCATCGAAACGACACAGGCGTGGAGAAAATGACAATTTCATGAATTTTTTGTAGAATACACGTCATCATTCATTAAGAGCATGCGCTGTTTATGAAGTGGGTTATTCTTGCCATCTTTGTCATCTCGGCCATCTATGTGCAGCGCCGAGGCCGGGTCACACACCCGTTCTTCCGCCAGTTCTTTGACCACTCGACCTTTATGGCGCCGGTCAATGTCATCATGTACTGGTTTTCCAAAGTCCCCACCACGCCCTATCTGTCCAATGATCATTTTGAGGACCTAAAGGTACTGGAGGAGCACTGGGAAATCATCCGCGATGAGGCGCAGGCGCTTGCGGCTCAGGGCGGTATCAAGGCATCGAACCAGTACAACGATGTCGGTTTCAACTCCTTCTTCAAGACCGGCTGGAAACGTTTTTACCTGAAATGGTACGAGAACGGTCATCCGTCTGCGATGGAGCTGTGCCCCCAGACCACGGCGCTGGTCCGCGGACTCGACTCGGTCAAAGCCGCCATGTTTACCGAGCTACCACCCGGCAGTCGTCTGGTCAGGCACCGCGACCCCTATGCCGGCTCCCTGCGCTATCACTTGGGGCTCACCACGCCCAACGACGACCGCTGCTTCATCGAAGTGGATGGCGAGCGCTACAGTTGGCGGGATGGCGAAGGCGTGATGTTTGATGAGACCTACATCCACTACGCCGAGAACGGCACCGACCAGAACCGCATTATCCTGCTGTGCGACATTGAGCGACCGATGACCACACGTTGGGCACAGCGCTTCAATCACTGGTTCGCGCGCAATGTCATGACGGCGGCGAGTTCGCCCAACGACGAGACCGACCGTACCGGCGGCATCAACAAAGCCTTTCGCTACATCTATCGTCTGCGTCTGGTCGCCAAGAACCTGAAAAAAACCAATCGTACGCTGTACTATGTGCTGAAATGGCTGATTCTGGGTGGCCTGCTGTACTGGATTTTCCTGTCTGGTCTGATTGGGCGTGTGCTCGGACATTAAGGGCTTAGGGCCATCGCCTTCAAAAGACCCATTGATCATCGGATGAATGGGTCTTTTTTTGATTTTATGGATGTGAAACAACTGGACTCGCACCCGAAATACAGTCCTCACTCTGGATAAAATAACTTAAAAAATAGGAATCTGTCATGGTCAATATCTTTGTACAACTCGACGCGTGGCTGTCGGCACTGATCTTTGCCGGACTCATGATCGTCGGCTGGGGACTGGGGGCCTATGTGCGGGCGCGACAAGTGAGCACAGGTCGCACACCAGCCCGCTCATCCCGTATCGAAGATGGCAGTCTGGCGCTGTTTGGCCTGCTCTTGGCATTTTGTTTCTCGGGGGCTGTCGGGCGCTATGATGCACGCAAGGAAATGCTCTTAAACGATGCCCTCGCCATCGGCGATCTGGCGACCGTCAGCTCAGCACTGAACGAGCCGGATCGCACCAGCTTGCATGACGAGATCATCACCTACGTCAAACAACGTCTGGACTACGGCACGCTGCGGCTGGACGATCCGCATATGGTGGACGTCCTTAAAGAAGGACAGGCCAGTCAGGCGCGCATGCTCACGACCATCCAGCATGTCATCACGGCTCAGAATACCCCGACCCTGCATACCCCGCTCATGAATGCCTACAACAATCTCACAGCGGCCTCTGAGAAGCGCTACTACGGTGTGCAGAAGCAGGTGAATGGCAGCATCCTCCTGATGATGGTGCTGTTCGGCATGTTCTCGACCTTCACCATGGGGCGGCTGCATGATCCCGACAGCGACGGGCGCTATGGGCTGCTCAGGGCCTGCAGCTATGTCTTCCTCGTCTCGCTGGTGTATTACGTCACTGTGGATATGGAGCAGCCGCGCCGGGGCCTGATGCTGGTCTCGCAGGCACCGATGCAGGATCTGCTGGCAGGGCTTGAGCGGTGATACAGGATCAGCCATTGCCTTAGGCGACTGTACCTTAAAGCCGGTCGCCAGCCGGATCAATGAATCCTGACGGCTTTCATCATGATGATGATCGAAAAATGAGACCATCGAACATCCGATCGTCGCATAATGAAAAGCCGCCATCTCACATAATCCACGATCACGCCCTCAATACAGCGTTAATCTGCTTTTAAATAAATTTTTAGAATAATGATTTAAACCCATATTATAAAAAAACATTTGATATCGGCATTTAAATCTGCACTTAGACGGGCCTGCATATAGGCCGACCAGACCCACCCCACACCGGACGGTGCATGCCTGAGACAACGTGTGCGCATACAAATAAGCGCGATTTAGTCGCTTGTCTGTCATAAAATTAAGGTTATACTTTATACAGTCTGGACCATAAATTAGCGAAGGAAATGCGATGTCAATCACAGTTTATAATGTCAGTAATCAAACGATTACTTTAACTGCGAGTGGTCAGTACAGTGTGACAGGGAATAATGACCAAATTACTTTATCTTCTAACGGCAACGACACCTTGAGTGTACAAGGTTCGGCCGATACCGCAACGAGTGTCGCCAGCGGCGATGTCATCACCATCGGTGCCAATGGCCAAAATGCCAGCGCCGCCAACGATGACCGCGCCATCTTTAACGCAGGCGGCACCCTCATCGAATCAGACAACTCCCGCGTGGATGTCGCGGGCAATAACGTCGCCATCACCATGGGCAATAACGACACGCTGGGCTATGGCGGCAGCGGCGGCAGCGTGACCGTCAATGGCACCAATGACGTGCTGTGGATCGGCACCAATGGTCAGTCTGCAAGCACAGCCAACGATGACCGGGCGATCTTTAACGCAAGCGGCACCCTGATCGAATTCGACAACTCTCATGTGGATGTCGCAGGCAATAACGTCACCATCACCATGGGCAATAACGACACGCTCGGCTATGGCGGTAGCGGCGGCACCGTGACCGTCAATGGCACCAATGATGCGCTGTGGATCGGCACCAATGGTCAGTATGCAAGCACAGCCAATGATGATCGGGTTTTCTTTAACGCCAGTGGCAGCCTGACCGAATTCGACAATTCTCATGTGGATGTGGTCGGCAACAATG
>JASLEL010000310.1 GCA_030151145.1 Aquirhabdus sp.
GATTGTTAATGCCTCGCCTGTAACTCTGACTGTGGCGCAGCAGGCGGCTTATATTACACTGGCTCAGGACAATCTGGTGGCCGTGGGTTCGGGTGGCAATCAGACGTTTTACTACAAGAATATCAATGCTACCGTGGTTGATATTGCTGGTAATCCGGTTGCAAACCAGCAAGTCAGTATGACCATCGTTCCGCAATCCTTTACTAAAGGGACTATGGGATTTACGCCAGCATCGACCGATCCTACTACTGGTAAAACTATTCCAGCGCAATGGAATCCTATTGGGACTGTCACATGTAATAGTACGTTATTCCCAAATATTCCTAACCCTGTGGCATTGTTGACTAGCACCAGCGGAACTGCCGGAGCGAGTGCGGTATACACCACAGATTCGACAGGCGCGTTCTCCTTCCAGATTCGCTACGGTCGCAACTATGCAGTCTGGACTGCTGCGACATTAACGGCCACTACGGTTGTAGGTACTAACCGTAGTATCAGTTCACTGACCTATGCCCAGTTGCCATTTTTGGCCTCCGATGAAGATCTGACGGGCGTGATTGCTCCTCCGTTCTATACAAGCCCATATGGTACTGATTCCAGCTGTAGTGATCTAAACTAAGTTAGATTTGAATGCAAGCTTAATGAATTTTTATGAAATCACCCCGAAATGATTCGGGGTGATTTCTTTTTTGTGTAAGTAATTTATGGAATAATGCCCCGGTTTGAGTTTGGACTTTGGTGTGATACACATGAGAAAAACACCTGCTAGGTGTCTGTTAGATAGGGATGAAAAGTCATGACCGTAGCACATACTGCACGTCTTCTGATCACCTGTGCCGACCGGCCAGGGATTGTGCAGGCCGTTTCTAGTTTTCTGTATCACCATGGCGCGAATATCGTCGCATTGGATCAGTACGCGACTGAAGAGCAGGGTGGCACCTACTTTATGCGGGTCGAGTTTGCACTGACACGCTTGCAGGAGGTCAAAGATGTCCTCTCTCGCTCCTTTGGCGATACGGTGGCGTCACAATACGGTATGACATGGCAGATGACCATGGTCGCCGAGCGCAAGAAAGTCGGTATTTTGGTCTCCAAATATGATCATGCTTTGCTCGAATTACTCTGGCGCTGGTCGCGTGGGCTGCTGCCGTGTGACATCACCTGTGTCGTGAGCAACCACGAAGACCTGCGTGATGCAGTTGAGCGCTTTGGTGTGCCTTATCATGTGGTGAAAGTGACCAAGGATACCAAGCCTGAAGCTGAAGCCCAGATCCATGAGCTGATGGCAGGCAATGATGTGCTGATCCTGGCGCGCTACATGCAGATCCTGAGTGCAGACTTTGTTGATCGCTGGCCGTTTAAGATCATCAATATCCACCATTCCTTCCTGCCGGCATTCGTCGGTGCCGATCCCTATCGTCAGGCGTATGAGAAAGGCGTCAAACTCATCGGAGCCACTGCACATTATGTGACTGCGGACCTCGATCAGGGGCCGATCATTGAGCAGGATGTCGAACGGGTCAGTCATCGATATACTGTTGAGGATTTGCGCGAATTGGGTGAAGATGTTGAAAGAAACGTGTTGTCTCGTGCCGTGCGCTGGCACTTAGAAGATCGCGTGATCGTACATGATCACAAGACGATTATCTTTGATTGATACGGATATCCCTCGCTTTGTTTTTTAGCCTCCATACGTGGCCTCCATCATGTGTGGAGGTTTTTTTATGGACATTTTTTATATGAATAAAATCGATCTGATGCTATCCGTGATCATCTATGAGCCATAACTATTCCAAACGCTATACCTTGGGTCTCTTGCTGAGCCTGTATCTTGCTCAGGGGTTGCCTGCAGGTTTCATCACGCAAGCCCTACCTGCGATTTTGCGTCAGTATCATGTGTCGCTGATCATGATCGGTTGGTCGGGGCTCTTGATGCTGCCGTGGGCGATGAAGTTTCTCTGGGCGCCCGTCATAGACCGCTATTTCTCGGCTCGTGTGGGGCAGAGCCGGAGCTGGATCCTGCCGTTATCGGCTATTGCAATCGTGCTCTTGGTGATGGTGTCTGAATTTAATCCGGCAGGTCTGGTGCATCTGCGGACGACGGTCGTCTTGTTTGCATTGCTGTTTGTCTTGAGTTTCATTGGTGCGACGCAGGACATCGCGACTGATGGCCTCGCTGTACGGATGCTGGGGCCTGAGTTGCGTAGTGCGGGCAATGCAGTACAGGTGGTGGGCTATCGGGTTGGCTTGATCGTTGGCGGTGGCGTATTGCTTATGGTCATGGCGTACTGGTCTTGGCAGGCGGTGTTCTTAAGCATGGTGGGCTTGGTGGTACTCAACAGCCTGCCGGTACTTTTTTTCCGTGAGCCGGTCTGGCATCACCCTCATCCTGTGAAGCCTGCCGAAGTGGCGCCGGACTACGACCTACGTCTGCGCTGGCGGCGTTTGAAAGCAGAGCTTCAGGAGCATTTCGGCTATTTTTGGGCGACGCCCGAGATGCGCGCATGGCTTGGGGTGCTGCTCGTGTTTAAGGTCGCAGACTATATGTCGAGTGGGATGGTCAAGCCGATGATGGTCGATATGGGGTTGCCTCTATCGGGTATTGGCCTCTGGGGCACGATCATGGGATCGGTGTCGTCACTGATCGGGGCGGGCCTTGCGGCTAAGCTGATGCCGTATATGCGACGCATGACGGCGCTCTGGGTGTTTAACGGGCTGCAGGCCCTGACGACGGCGCTCTATAGTCTGATCGCATGGCTGTATGTGCAGCATGTGCCGCTCTATGGCTGGGAGTTGTATACGGCGAACTGCGTGGAGCATATCGCGGCTGCGATGGCGATGGTAGGATTGCTGACGGTGGCGATGGATTATGCGCGGCCTGCGCATGCGGGGAGTGATTTCACTTTTCAGGTCTGTGCGTTTACCTTCTTGGGTGGGCTGGGCTATCTGATCAGCGGTTACCTTGCGCATGGCTTAGGCTATACGCTGCAATTCGGTATTTCAGCGATCTTGGGTGTGGTTCTGCTATTGCCGATCTTCTATTGGGGGCGATACGCGCATCCTGAGGCGGATCAGATTGCTCAGGCTGCGCGACTTAAGACGGTCTTACACGCGACCGACCCGGAGCGATAGCGGCCAAGTGATGGTACGCTGTGTGTCAGGATCACCCCAGAGAGGTGCAATGGCGGCCTCAAGCGCTGGGATGGGGTTGTGTCCGGTGGTTTCGATATAACGCTTGGTGGCTGACCATGTTGCCTGATAGCCAACGAAGTGTGGTAGCGTCCATGACGCTTCTAATGCAAAGTTTGGTGCCGTAATCTCAGCAAAGGGGAAGGGTAGATCGCGATAGCCCGTCTCGACCCATTTACGCTCCGGCGGCCAGTAGTCGCCGATCACATCCTCATAATAATGCAGCGACGGTATGTCAATCTCAGCATTCACACGATGATGCGCATAGGTAATCAGCGCAATCACGCCATTCGGCTTTAAGACCCGCCGAGCTTCTGTGTAAAACGCCTCCAGATCAAACCAGTGTACGGCCTGTGCGACCACGAGCAGATCTACTGACTGATCAAGTAACCCCGATGCTTCAGCAGGGGCGACACTAAAGGCGACGTTAGCAGGTCCTTCGGCTTCATCGATCTGACTGGCAGATGCATCGGTGGCATGGACATGCTTAAAGTGCTGTGCCAGATGACGCGCCGCCTGACCGTTACCCGTCGCACAGTCCCACGTCAGATCGTGCGTAGTGCAGAGACTGGACAGCCAGTCAAATAGCTCCGACGGATATTCTGGACGAAATGACGCATAGGCAGAGGCCAAGGTCGAGAAGTGATCTTTAAAGGTCGCCATGGTGGCCTCCGGGCTTTTATCTCATTGCAGCATAACGTATGCAGTTTGTGTTATGAATAGCCTGATGGTGTTGATGCTACCATGTTTGCCCGTTTGGTCAATGACTTGTCGTGATGAGCGTCGTTGACGGTCTGTGCTGGAGCTGCCTGTGAATTTTCCCCTGATTCTGAATATCGTCGTCTTTTTACTGCTGCTGGTGGCTTTGCGCCTGATTGGTCGGGCGGACTGGAGTCTGTCCAAGCGGGTGCTGCTCGGTATGGTGATCGGGGCCGGATATGGTTTGATCCTTCAGACGGTTTATGGGGTGGATCATCCGGCGCTTATTGCTTCCATACCTTGGTTTAACCTGGTCGGTAATGGCTATGTCCAGCTCCTGCAGATGGTGGTGATGCCGTTGGTGCTGGTGTCGATCTTAAGTGCGGTCGCACGGCTACATCGTGCATCTTCATTAGGTCGTATCAGCCTGCTTGTGATCGGAACTTTGCTGATCCTGACTGCGGTTGCGGCGCTGGTCGGTGTCGGTATGGCGAATCTCTTTGGTCTATCTGCGCAGGGCTTGGTGCAGGGTGTGAAAGAGACCGCTCGGCTTGCAACGCTGCATGATCACTATATCGGTCAAGTCACTGATCTCGGTGTGCCGCAGTTGATTCTGTCGTTATTACCCGATAATCCCTTTGCCGATCTCACGGGTACTCGCCCCACGGCCATCATCAGCGTGGTGATCTTTGCGGTGTTTTTGGGTTTGGCCGCCATCGAGCTGATCCGGCAGGATGAGGTGAATGGTGCTCGCGTCTATGCAGGGATCGAGGCGGCGCAGGCGTTGGTTACGCGCCTTGTACGGCTGGTGATGCGGCTCACGCCTTATGGTGTGCTGGCGCTGATGACCAAGGTCGTCGCAGGCTCGCATCTGGCGGATATTTTGAAGTTAGGCACCTTTATCATCGCGTCTTATCTGGGTCTTGCGATCATGTTTGCCGTACATGCGCTGGCCTTAAGCCTTGTACGTGTGAATCCGGTTCGCTATTACGCCAAAGTCCTACCGGTACTGACCTTCGCCTTTACCAGTCGCTCAAGTGCTGCGACGATCCCGCTTAATATCGAGACACAGGAGCGGCGTCTGGGTGTGCCGGAGTCGATTGCTAGCTTTGCGGCGTCCTTTGGGGCGACCCTTGGGCAGAATGGCTGTGCGGGGCTGTATCCGGCCATGCTGGCTGTGATGGTCGCGCCGACGGTGGGGATTAATCCGCTTGATCCGGCATGGATTGCGCAGTTGGTAGTGATTGTGACGCTAAGCTCCATTGGTGTGGCTGGGGTTGGGGGCGGGGCGACCTTTGCGGCGCTGATCGTACTGCCGGCGATGGGGTT
>JASLEL010000336.1 GCA_030151145.1 Aquirhabdus sp.
TTCCGTCTTGACCAGCTCGGGAATGATCTGGATACCGCTGGCACCCGTCCCGATCACGGCCACACGCTTGCCGGTCATGTCATAGCTGTGATCCCACGCGGCGCTGTGGATCTTCTTGCCTTTAAAATCATTGATGCCCGGGATATTTGGCAGGCTGAAATTGGACAGCGGGCCACCGGCAAAGACCACAGCACGCGCCTGATACTCCTGCCCGCCTGCGGTGATCACATGCCAGATGCCGGCATCTTCGTCAAAGCGCAGCTTGGTGACGTTCGTACCAAAACGGATATGTGGTGCGAGATCAAAGTCCGTCACTAAACTCTGGATATAGTCCAGAATCTCGGCGCTTGCCGAAAAGCCACGCGACCAGCGCGGATTCTTGGCGAAGGAATAAGAATACAGATTGGACGGGATATCACAGGCAGCGCCAGGATAGGTATTATCACGCCACGTCCCGCCCACACGATCCGAGCGCTCCAGAATGACGAGATCATTCACACCGGCGTTTTTCAGGCGGATAGCGGTGCCGAGACCTGCGAAGCCTGCACCGATGATGAGCGTGTTGGTCGTCACCGGCATTGCCGCGACTTTTTTACTGCGTGGGGTGCGCTTAGGCATCTGTGCGACATCGACAGTGGTGTCAGCAGTTGCCTCTACGGTCACATCGGCCACAGGCAAGGTTGAATCAATGGTAGTCATAGACAATCACATCACAATCTAAATGAAACACGAGCAATCGCCGCCTGCCCATCCATAGGCCCGATGACTCGCAGCACCCCACTTGTCTACCCTGTGAGGCGAGACAGGCATGCACTGCGATCCTACAGCCAGCGATTGCACCTGATGCGGATTCACCAAACGGGTTAGTGAACTGCGGTCGGCTTGTAGGTCAGCTCTTCAACCCAGCTTGGCACGCGCGGCAGCTTGTCCTGCGGAATCTTGTCGGTCGCGCGGACCATGGCGTCGACGGGCACGTGATAGATTTTGTTAGCACGATTGACCACCATGCGGGCGTTCCAGTTGATGATCTGGTACCACGGATTGCGACGGCCTTCTTTCGTGCGACCGGCGATACGCTCGAATTTCTGCATCGCTGCGTAGAGTTTTTCTTCCGGCAGACCCATCTTGACCACGTTGTCGCGCATCTTGTTCAGAAGCGGCAGATAAGCCATGATGCCGAGCATCAGGCGTGGGTCAAGGATACGCGCCGCCATCTTGGACAGCTCAAGCAAGGTCTTGTTGTAGCCCTGCGCTTCCATCACGCTGAAGCCCACACCCAAGTGACGCGCCTCATCGCCATTGATCAGCTCAAAGGCCTGATGGCAGACCGGATCGTGCACGGTCTCTAGCAGGAAAGTACACAGCGCGCCGTCCAGTGCGACTTCCAACATCGGGATCACCGCACCCAGCACGTAGAACGGCATCTTGTCCGCGTAGGTGTCCAGCCACTCGATGGTGATCCGCAGATTGTTGTTCGGCTCAGGAATGCTGCCGTCTTCGGGCAGCATGCCCCAGCGCTTCATCAGGGCCATCTCGGCATTGGCATGGCGCTGCTCTTCTGCGTGGAAATGCGCATACATTTGCTTCAGTGTTTCAGTCGGGGCTTTCTTGGACATGGCCGAGAAGGCACGCGCGCCGATGTGTTCGATCCACATCAGGTCAGCCATAAAGTCTTTGAGTTTGGGCCATTGCTCTTCAGTGATCAGTTCCGCACCCGGCGCATCCCAGTCGATGTCCGCCAATGTCCATTGTGTGCTCTTGACCTTGTCCAGCATCTTGTCCAGATCGATCGTTGCCATGATATGTACTCCTGCAACTTCAAGTAGTAGGCAACCTGTGTCACTTGCGTGATGCACAGGGGCATGAGAGGCGGCTCATGACACCCGTACCACGGGTGGAGCCACACGGCATGAAGCGTTGACATGCCCAAGTCAGATGCAGATCCCGCTGCAACGCGAAAGCGCGGACAGTCATCCTTGACGTTCTTTTGCACGCAGACACAGGGCTGCGATTTGATTTCAACCGGCAAAAAAAACGCGTATCAATCTGATGGATTGATCAGTTCTGCAATTGCACTCGTCTCCAATGTGAAGCATGCTAATCCGATCATGTGTTCGGATTCAATTCGGGTATCTTATGACCAGAAAACCGCGTCAGTCGCGCGCCAAAATCACTGTCGACACCATCGTCGAAGCAGGCTTCATTTCGATCGCAACCCATGGTGTCGCGGGCACAACGACGCGCCATATTGCTGAAATTGCTGGAGTTAGTATCGGCTCTATTTATGAGTACTTCAGCAACAAAGATGAGATCTATGCCGCGATGAGCCAGCACTTCGTCAATGAGGTGCTGATGATGATCAAAGAGCTGACGCCCGTGATTATTCAGATTGAGCTGGAGCCGGTCATTGAACTCATATTCTATCAATTCAGTGACTTACTAAAAAAGAATAATGAGCGCTATTTGACCTGCCTGCGCTATGCAGGCGAGCTTAAATACGATGAATACGTCAATCAGATCGAACAGGCGCTAATCGAGGTCGTGATGAAATACATGATGAATAATCCGCGCTACCTCAAGCTGACCAATATCACGGTCATAGCCTATGTCTGTATCAATAGCGGGATCTTCAACGTCATCCGCCACTTGATCCTGCCCAACCCCAACATCACCTTCGATCAGATGGTGAAAGGGCTGACGCAGATGATCTTGAGCTATGTCGATGCCGAGATGGCCAAGGCGGGCTGATCCGGCTGACGGTCAGGATGAGGGTGATACTTTCTGCCATTGCGCAATAAAGCATGGGATTTTTAGAATTCTGACACCTTTGGGTATTGATCTTTGGAGACTTACATGATGAAAAAATTAGTAATTGCAGCAATCGTCGGACTGGTCGGCTATGAACTGTGGCGGATGTACAAACAAACCAAAGAAGAACATCAAGCGCTGGAAAAACAGGCCGCATCCCCGCGCAGCCCAACCCCGGTGGCACAGTAAGCCACCTGTAGTGCGGCTATAACTCCCGCGTACACAAAGGCAATGATTCATCACGTCGTTTAAAGACATCGCCTGACACCGCAACATCAGGCGGGTGCAAGATTTTTTCTCATCCATGCCTCGCATCATTATGCTGGCTGCGCTAAGATCAAAGCCCTGCTCTTTGAGATCGGTGTCCTGATGAATACAGCCCTCACCCGCCTGCTCCAGATCGACCTACCGCTCATTCAGGCCCCCATGGCAGGTGTCTCAACGCCCGAAATGGCGGCCGCAGTGTCCAATCACGGTGGACTGGGCTCCATCGCCATCGGTGCCAGTACACCTGAGCAGGCGCGGCAGATGATCGCCCAGACCTCTGCGCTGACCGACAAACCTTTTAACGTCAATGTCTTCTGTCATGCACCCGCCAAGGCTGATCCAGCTCGGGAAGCCGTCTGGATGCAGCATCTGGTGCCTTATTTTGCTGAGTTGGGTGCGACACCCCGACCAGCGCTAAAGGAGATCTATACCAGCTTTCTGGCTGCACCCGATATGCTGGCACTGTTGCTGGAGACCCGCCCTGCCGTCGTCAGCTTTCACTTTGGCCTGCCGCCTGCTCAAACAATCGACCAGCTCAAAGCCGCCGGTATCCGCCTGATCGCAACCGCGACCAGTGTGAGCGAGGCACTGGCCATTGAGCGCGCCGGGCTGGACGCTATCGTCGCACAAGGCTATGAGGCGGGTGGTCATCGCGGCATCTTTGATCCTGACCACGACGATGCCATCGGTACCTTTGCCCTCATTCAAATCCTAAAGGCCCAGACCCGCCTGCCCATCATCGCCAGTGGCGGGATCATGGATGGGCGTGGCATTGCCGCCGCCCTGATGCTCGGGGCCTCTGCGGCACAGCTTGGCACGGCATATGTCCCCACCACCGAATCACTCGCAAGTACCAGCTATCGTGCCTTGCTGCTGAGTGCGCGCGCTCAGGACACCCGTATCACGCGCGCCATCTCCGGACGCGATGCACGCGGCATGGTCAATCGCATCATCAGCGATGTCGGTCAGGTCGACCCTGCGCTCATCCCCGACTATCCGATCACCTACGATGCCGGTAAGCAACTACATGCTGCTGCATCAAGCCATGGTAGCGCTGAATTTGCGGCACTCTGGGCAGGACAGGCAGCCTCGCTGGCACGTGCCATGGATAGCGCACAGCTGACCCAGACCTTGGCGGCAGAGCTTAAAGATGCTTTGCTGTCCCCGCTGTCACCCTAAAGATCAACTAATTCAGCAGATCAGGTGGCTCAGGAGATCGATATCGCATCAAGGACCGATCAGGCCATCGATTTCCCATGGCCTGAGAGGTACACTGATCGCATCGTCTCAAGGAGATCAGCATCATGAAGATCAGCGCACGCAATCAAATTCACGGTACGGTCAAGACCCTGATCAGAGGGAGCGTCAATGGCGATGTCATTCTCGATATCGGACATGGCCTTGAGGTGTTCGCAAATATCACTTGTGAAGCCATGGATGAGCTGCAACTGGCCGTTGGCGCAGATGCGATTGCCATCATTAAAGCCAGCTTTGTGCTGCTGTCCCCCGATGCCGAGGTCAGGATCAGTGCGCGTAATCGCCTCACGGGCACCATTTCTGCGGTATTGCCCGGTGCGGTCAATAGTGAAATTAAACTGACCCTGCCCAGTGGTCAGATCATCTGCGCCATCGTGACCAATGAAAGCGTCACAGAAATGGACTTTAGCATCGGCAAACCCTGCACCGCTTTGATCAAAGCCTCACATGTGCTGATTGCGACGCCGTAGCCGCAGAGCCGTGTTTTGCCTTTCTGGGCGACTCAAGCTGCCCGGATGACAGTAATGACTGTCTCAAAAATCCCCAGATATTGCACAGGTATCCCCTCTCATGCTTCCAGCTGCAACATCATCCTCCAGCAAAACAGCCCTCGTCATCCAGCATCTCGCTTTTGAAGATCTGGGTACCTTTGCACACGTACTGCATGATGCCGGATATCAGATCCACTACCGTCAGGCAGGTGTCGATGAACTGGGTGACTCGGTGTCCTCAGCAGATCTGGTCATCGTGCTGGGTGGGCCCATCGGAGCCTACGAGACAGACGCGTATCCCTTTCTGGTGTCAGAGCTGGCTGCTTTAAAACAGCGTCTGGTGCAAAGTCTGCCGACGTTGGGGATCTGTCTTGGTGCTCAACTGATTGCCGAAGCACTCGGTGGTCGTGTCTACTCCGGTGGTCGCAAAGAAATCGGCTGGTCATCACTTACGCTCTCAGAGGCAGGGTGCAACTCTCCCTTGTCCGTGCTGAAAGACACCCCTGTGCTGCACTGGCATGGCGATACCTTTGATCTGCCGCCCGGTGCCGAGTTGCTCGCCTCCTCCAGCGTCTATCCACATCAGGCATTCCGTATCGGCAGTCAGGTACTGGCTTTGCAGTTTCATCCCGAAGTCATCACAGCGCAGTTTGAACGCTGGCTGATCGGTCATGCCGCTGAACTCGGAGCAGCCAAGATCAATCCGGTCGATCTACGCCATGATGCTCGCCAATATGGTGCGCTAGTTGAGCAGGCATGCGTCACCTTGATGCAGGACTGGCTGCAGGGTCTGCAGTAAAGCGCACATTGTGCGCTCATCGCGCATATCTCCCCTAATCTAAAGCCTTGTATTCCATTGTAGATACAGGGCTTTTTCTTTGCCAATCCACCCTTCTGCACCATCTTGGCTCCTTATGGCCTATTTTTTGCTTTCGCTATATCTGTATAAACATAACGATATTTAAATACTGCACTTTTTATGCTGGGCTTTTGCAAGATCAAGACGGTCAGAAATGTAGAGGTAGTCGAGATACATGGCTGACAACAAAACCATTCATACGGTATGCCCCTATTGTGGTGTGGGCTGCGGCATGATCCTGCACGTCGAAAACGGACAAGTCGCCAAAGTCTCAGGCAACAAAAACCACCCGACTAATTTCGGGCGTCTCTGTACCAAGGGATCGTCGGCCAATCAGGCCCTGCGTAACAGTGGACGCATGGAGAAAGCCTATATCCGCGAGCAGCGAGGTCAGCAAGCCATCGCCACGCCCATCGATGCCGCGATCACCAAGACTGCGCAGCGCCTGCGCCAGATACTGGATATGCATGGTCCCGATGCCTTGTCGTTCTATGTCTCAGGCCAGATGTCAATCGAAGCGCAATACCTGATCAATAAACTCGCCAAAGGCTTTGTCGGCACCAACAACATCGAGTCCAACTCGCGCCTGTGCATGGCGAGTGCCGGCAGTGGTTATAAACTGTCACTCGGTGCGGATGGCCCGCCGGGGTCGTATCAGGACTTTGACCATGCCGATGTGTTCTTTGTCATCGGCGCCAATATGGCTGACTGCCACCCCATCCTGTTTCTGCGCCTGATGGATCGGGTCAAAGCCGGGGCCAAGCTGATCGTGGTCGATCCACGGCGGAATACCACGGCCGACAAAGCACACCTCTTTATGCAGATCAAACCGGGTACAGACCTTGCGCTGATTAATGGTCTACTACATCTACTCTGGAAGAACGGTCATACCGAGCCTGAGTTTATCCGCGACTACACGGAGGGCTGGGAGGTGATGCCGGACTTTCTGGAGGACTATCATCCGGCGGCGGTATCCGCCATCACCGGCATTCCTGAAGCGTCCATCCGCCAAGCAGCAAGCTGGATCGGGGACGCCAAGGAGTTTATGAGTTGCTGGACCATGGGGCTGAACCAGAGTACCCATGGCACATGGAATACCAATGCCATCTGCAATCTGCACCTCGCCACCGGCAAGATCTGCCGTCTGGGCAGCGGGCCGTTTTCACTCACCGGTCAGCCCAATGCCATGGGCGGACGCGAGATGGGCTATATGGGACCGGGCCTGCCGGGACAGCGCTCCGTGCTGGTCGAGGAAGACCGGCGCTTTGTCGAGCAACTCTGGCAAATCCCCGAAGGCCGACTGCGTACCGATCTTGGGCAAGGCACCATCGACATGTACGCCCAGATGGCAGAAGGCAAGATCAAAGCCTGCTGGATCATCTGCACCAATCCGGTCGCAACCGTCGCCAATCGTAAGACCGTCATCGTGGGACTAGAGAAAGCCGAGCTCGTGATCGCGCAGGATGCTTATCTGGATACCGAGACCAACCGCTACGCCGATATCCTCCTGCCCGGCGCACTGTGGGCCGAAGCCGAAGGCGTCATGATCAATTCCGAACGCAACATGACCCTGATGCAGAAAGCCGTCGATCCGCCGGGGGACGCCCTGCCGGACTGGCAGATCATTGCTCGGGTCGCGTGCGAGATGGGCTATCAGGATGCGTTTAACTACCCGTCCGCCGAAGCGGTGTTTGCCGAGATTGCGCAATGCTCTAATCCCAAGACCGGCTATGACCTGCGCGGCGCAAGCCATGCCCGCCTGCGCGAGACGCCGCTGCAATGGCCTTGTCCGCCGGAGCGCACGGATGACCGCAATCCGATCCGCTATCTCAATGATGGCGTCAGCCAGTCGCTGTACGAGTCGGATGACGGTAAACGTCCGCGTTTGATCTTCCCGACCAAGCCCAAGAGAGGCGTGTTCTTTGCCCGTCCCCATCTGGACCCGGCGGAGATGCCGGATCGGGAGTATCCCTTCATCCTCAATACTGGCCGCCTGCAGCATCAGTGGCACACCATGACCAAGACCGGCAAGATCCCGATGCTGAACAAGCTCAATCCCGGGCCTTTTGTCGAGATTCACCCCGAAGATGCCGCTGATCTCGGCATCAAAGATAAGCAGCCTGTCGAGATCCGCTCGCGTCGTGGGCGTGCCGTACTGCCTGCCGTGGTGACGGATCGTGTGCTGGCGGGCAACTGCTTTGCGCCTTTTCACTGGAATGATTTCTTTGGCGAGGATCTCGCGATCAATGCCGTGACCAACGACGCCATCGATCCCATCTCGCAGCAGCCCGAGTTTAAATGCTGTGCCGTGACCCTGACGCCTGTCGCGGCGACCGAGACCCTACTGGTCGCTGACAGCATGAAAGCGGCCAAAACCACCTCAACCCCAAAGACTGACGCCGTAGCGGCAATGGCGCTGGCTGATGCAGCGGCACCCGCCTCACAGTCTACTCATCGACATCCTTTACCACTGGAATCGGCCATGACCCGTATCGATACCTTTGCCAGCATGCTCAATGTGGCAGAGCGACCTTTACCCGCCCTGACCACGCTTGAACAACTGTATCTGGCCGGATTTATCTCTGGATTACGCAGTCAGCCCTTGCAGGGCGTGCCGGTATTGCCGCCCACGGCACCCATGTCATCAGAGACCCGCGTCCTGCTGGATGGATTGCTCGCCGGCATGTTTAGCCAGATGCCGCTGAGCGCGCCCATGGTCGGCACGGCCACCATGGCCCCATCTTCGATGCACACTGCCACCGCCCCTGCTCAAGACTTAACGCCTGCGGTCACCCTGCTCTGGGCCTCGCAGACGGGCAATGGCGAAGCATTGGCACAGAAATACGCCGAGCAGATCAAAACGGCAGGCTGCACCGTCGCTGTCTATGATATGGCCGAGTTCTCGGTCAGTGAACTGCACAAGACCGATCAACTGCTCTGCATCACCAGCACCTTTGGCGATGGCGATGCCCCGGATAACGGGCAGAGTTTCTGGAATGCCATCAGCGACAGCAGCGAGATCAAGCTGAACCACCTGAGCTACAGCGTACTGGCGCTGGGCGACCCGAATTATGACCAGTTCTGCGGTCATGGCAAAAAACTCGATCAACGTCTGGCGGAGCTGGGCGCAGCGCGCATACTGGATCGGATCGACTGTGATACCGATTTTCAGGCCAAGGCCGATCAATGGCTGAATGATGTACTCGCCAAATTAAAAGCCTTAGGCAGCGGCGAAAAAACTGCACCTGCTGCTGCCCCTACTGCATCACCCATCGCCAGCCCAGCACCGGCCGGGTCGCAAGCAGCCTATAGCAAAGCCAACCCCTATCCTTCCCGCCTGATCCGCAATGTACGCCTGAATGCGGCTGAGTCCAGCAAGGACACACGGGCCTTTGCTTTTGATCTCCAAGGTTCAGGTCTTGCCTATGAAGCTGGCGATGCCTTGGGCATATGGCCGGTCAACTGCCCCGAGTTGGTCGATGAGATCTTAGGACTGACAGGAATCAAGGCCGACAGCCCAGTCAGCATAGACAAGGTCGGGGATGTCTCCATCAGGGATGCCCTGCTGCACCACTATGAGATTGCAAAACCCCATAGCGATGCACTGGCGCTACTCCATGCCCGCAATTCAGATAGCATCTTAAAAAAACTGCTACAAGACAGCCATAAGCAGGCACTCAAAGATTGGCTCTGGGGACGGCAACTCGCCGATGTACTGTATGAATGCCCTGTCACGCTAAGCGCAAGCGAACTGCTGTCGGTACTCAAGCGCATGCAGCCGCGTCTATACTCGATCTCCTCCAGCCCTAAAGCACACCCGCATGAAGTACACCTGACCGTATCTGCAGTGCGCTATGGGCAAGGCACACGCAAGCGTAAGGGCGTATCGTCTACCTTCCTTGCCGACCGGGCCGAGGCGCAGTCCATCCCGATCTTCGTGCAAAAATCAGCGTCGTTTCGCGCACCGACCGGCGACACGCCGCTGATCATGGTGGGTCCCGGCACAGGCATTGCGCCATTTCGCGGATTCCTGCAGGAGCGGCAAGCGCGTGGCGATACGGGACAGAACTGGCTGTTCTTTGGTGAGCAGCACGCAGCGACGGACTTCTACTATCAGGAGGAGCTTCATCAATATCAAAAGGATGGCCTGCTCACCCGACTGGATCTGGCTTTCTCACGTGATCAGGTGGAGAAGATCTATGTGCAGGATCAGATGCGCAGCCAAGGTGCTGAACTCTGGCGCTGGCTGGAGCGCGGAGCGAGCTTCTGTGTCTGCGGTGATGCGAGCAAAATGGCCAAAGATGTCGATCAGACGCTCAAAGCCGTGATCGCCGAGCATGGCGGTATGTCGAGCAATCAAGCGGAGGACTATGTCGCACAGATGAGTAAGGAAAAGCGTTATTTGAGAGATGTGTATTAATCTCCTGTGCCTCACCAAATAAGGATCATCCACCCAAATAGTTACCGTCAAAAGCAGAATTTCCTCAGAATCCCCAATGCGGGGAATTCTGCATCACTGTCCGCGCATGTGCATGTTACCGACATGCGGCATTCAAGCAGAGGTCTGCATATGTAAAAAATACTCACCTATTTTCCAACTGTATTTTTAACCAAACAGTCACATATAGCGTATATCTTCACTACCAGATTATCCAAATGGTAAATTATCATGACTCCCCTCCACACGACCATACTGCGCCAAGGCGCTGCCCTCCTGCTTGCATTTGGCCTCGCCGGATATACATCTGCGTCTTGTCTTGAAGATTTCTATGGTGGTCAGACACCCGTGATCAATAACACCAAGATGCTTACCAGCTACCATGAGTTGTGTTTTAGCGCCTTTGGCATTGGCTATTCAGGCGTCACACGGACCCCACTGTGGTCTGCCGAATACCTGACGCAGGCCCATGTTCAGCAGGCAGCCGGACTGACACGGGTGGACAGCTTTCATGAAGAAACGCAACTGCCGGTAGATGAACGTTCGACGTTGGCTGATTACAAGGGCAGCGGCTATGATCGCGGTCATACCACGCCCAATGGCGACATGTACGATACGACCTCGCAGTACGACAGCTTCTCCCTCGCCAATATCGTGCCGCAAGTGCCCAAGAACAATCAGGGCATCTGGGCCACCATCGAAAAACACACCCGTGATGCCGTCACACGTAATGGCAATGCTTATGTGATCACCGGTGGTGCCTTCATCGGCAGTACGCTGTCCAAGATCGGCAATGTCACGATCCCGACGCATATGTTTAAAGTCGTATATTTCCCGGGCAAAGATGCTGCCGGAGTCTACTGGTCTACCAACGATACCAGTGGTACAGTCAGTATCATTTCGCTCGCTGATCTAGAGAGCAAGATCGGTATAAACCTCATGCCCGGTGTGTCTTCGAGTGTGAAAAATACCGCGCTGGATCTGAATAGCCTATAAAGCGAAAATACTCACAGCCGTGTCGGCATCCTCCGCCGACACACACAAGCATCATGAGGAGGTGACAATGACCGCATCCACGCCCTTTACCCCGTTTGCTGATGAAAGCAGTGTCCTCTCCATCGGTGAATGGACCGCCGAAAACCGTACCGACCGCATCAGCCTGTATGGCTCACTGGAGTTGACTCGCGACCAGGCAGGGCTTGCAAAAGCCCGGCAACTCCAAAGCCTGCTCAATGCCGTGGTGGCTCAGCTTGAAGCAGCTGATCTGCCGGAGGCGATCTCGGTCAAGGCGGTCGAGACGGTGGCGAATCCGTTTAATTAAAAGCAGCGTTATTTAAAGCAGTTCCACTTAAAGGTGGCGCGATTAGAAGCCGTTGAAGATCTGCTGGGTAACGTTTAGGTGATCCGTGTAAAAGCTGATCAGACACAAGATATGCGTTAAGGTTTTGATTGGTTATAAATAGTATCCGGGCAAAGACCTAACTCCATATTATTCATGATAAAAATAAAATAATAGGCTGATTACCTCCGCGAGTGATGCCCACAAAGCACACATAAAAAGACACTCCCTCGCGCTTTACGGTCTACCATGGGACTCGACACCATTCAACTCACGCCTAATGTGAGAAAGAGGTCCGACATGAACAAGTCCGTAATCATGATGCCGCTGAGTGCGGTTGAGCTGCTGCGCGCAGAGCACCGCCAGATTCAATCCGAATTTGTCGCCTATACCACGCTGACGCCTGCGGATGACCGGCTGAAGGAAAAGTTTGTGAATTATCTGAGTCGCGATTTATTGCGACATATGATTGTTGAAGAAGATGTCTTCTACCCGCCACTGCGGAAAAAAATCCCCAAAGGTGCAGATTTACTGACCAATGCGGTTGCAGAGCATGAAGATATGAAACAGCTCATCGCCCAACTGGAAGCCATGACGCCACAAGATGAATTGTTCGATGAGACCATAGCGGCGCTGTCTAAACAATTTAATGCACATATCGCCGATGAGGAGAGCAGTGTCTTTGCTTTGGTCGAGCAATCTGACCTGAACCTACTCGCATTGGCTGATGACATGCGGTCCGCCCGAAGATTACTGAATTAGTGTGTCTGGTTCTGATATCACGCTTAAAGCCCGCAGTATGCGGGCTTTAAGCTATGGGTTTAAATGACTGGCAGATATGAACGCAAGCTTTGAGATGTCGCCGCTTGTGATGAATGCATCGGCTTAATCATGGGCGGATCGCAGGCAGCCTGAGCAGCAGCAAGTGATACAACCAATACGGCGCAAAGTAACTTTTTCATGATTGCTCTCCTTGATGGCTTTGATCAAGATTAGATCAATGTTCGATGAACAAATGCCCCTTTACAGATATGTAGAATACCTCCGCTGGTATATCCAGCTATGCACGCCTCCTTGCATGAGCATGTCTTTTCATATACATCCAGCCCAGCGTCAGCACGACAGCAAGCACAGGAATAGCTGCGATGGTATAGGTACCATCGGGATAGTCGAAGGCCGTCAGCACAAGCACCAGCACTAAGAAACCCAGCGTCAGCCACGACGTCAAGGGCGTAAATGGCATACGGAATGATACGGGCGTCACGTCACCACGCTGGATGGCGCGGCGTAGCTTCATCTGACAGAGGATGATAAAGCCCCAGGTACTGATGATCCCGAGGGACGCGATGTTTAGTACGATCTCAAACACCTGACTCGGGATCAGGTAATTTAATCCCACACCCACGAGATAAATGACCAACGTCACCAGAATGCCGTGATGCGGGACTTTAGCGGCATTCATCTGACCGACAAAGGCCGGAGCCGATCCACCCATCGCCAGCGCACGCAGGACACGACCCGTGGAATAAAGACCCGAGTTCAGGCTCGACAGCGCCGCAGTCAGCACCACCACATTCATGATGCTACCGATACCGGGTACACCCAAAGCAGCGAAGAACGTCACGAATGGACTCGTCCCAGCATGATAAGCTGACCATGGCATCAGCAATACGAGCAGCGCGACCGAACCCACGTAAAACAAAGCAATACGATACATGACGCTATTGATCGCCCGAGGTAATACCTGCTTGGCATCCTGAGCTTCGCCTGCCGCGATGCCAATGATCTCAATCCCCGCATAAGCAAAGACCACACCCTGCACAATGATGATGGCAGGCAGTACACCATGCGGGAATATGCCCCCACTCTGCGAAACTAAACTCAAGCCCGGGACATGACCTGCCACGGGATGGCCGATCAGAAGAATGATGACGCCGGTGATCAGAAAGATGACCAAAGCACTGACTTTCACCAACGCAAACCAGAACTCCATCTCACCGAACCACTTCACCTGGATCATGTTCATGCCACCGACCAGCAGAAGTGCCAGCAGCGCAAAAACATATTGGGGGACCTCTCGAAAGGTCCCCCAATAATGCATGTAGAGCGCGACAGCCGTGATATCGATGATGCCTGCCATAGCCCAGTTGAGGTAATACAGCCATCCGGCGACAAACGATGCACGCTCACCTAAGAATTCGCGCGCATACGAGACAAAGCTGCCCGAGGTAGAGCGATGCATGACGAGCTCGCCCAAGGCACGCAGAATGAGAAAGGCGAATATCCCACAGACCAGATAAACCAGCGCCAGCGCCGGTCCTGCTAGCTGTAATCGCGCACCGGCACCCAAAAAGAGACCGGAGCCGATGGCACCACCCATGGCGATCATCTGCACTTGTCTGGGCTTTAAGCCACGGGCGTAGCCCTGCTCATGCGACTCAAGCCATGCTTGCCTGTCTGCACGCTTCTCATTCTGAATGCTGCCATCCTGAATGCTGCTATTCTGAATGCTGCTATCTTGAATGTTGCCGTTTTGATCGCGCGACATGATCATCGCCCTCTGCATGTATCAACATACACATCATCACAGACACAGAAATCAGTGCTGATCCGTCCGCAGCATGCCTAACGGTGCAAACGATGGCAGCAACACGCCCAAACAGGGACAGCACATGATCTCATCACAACAACCGAGCACTCCTTGCCGATGTTATTGAGCAACGGTGTATTTAAATTCAGGGACTTTTTGCAGCTTGTCCTTGGTTAGACCCGTAACGGTGAATTTTTCACCATTTTGCTGAAAACGGCTGATGGGAATAGCCACATCGTGTTTCGCTACACCAAGAAATCCGCCAGCCCCGACGACAGCATAAGAGACTTGCTTGTCGGAGGTAATCACGATGTCGTCAATCACACCGACCTTTTCATTCTTCTCATTAAAGACAGTTTTACCCAAGATCTGGCGTTTAGCACTCCAGCCCACGATACTCTGGCTCATGTCATTTGCCGTTATAGGGGCCTGCACGCCGACCGTTTCCGCTGGATTGTTGGCCAGCGCAATTGACGATGAGAGAAAAACTGCGCCTGACAATAAATACATCACTGAACGTTTCATGATTGTCTCCTGGAAGTTGCGGGTGAATGTATACCGTACAGACTAGCACCGTAATTCCATATTCTGCATAAAGCAGACAAATGAAGCCCGAGCGAGAACAATAAAAACCACAACTCCAACAATCAGTTGGGGTCGGTTGAGGATGTGATGGCGAAGGGTGTCTAACGTGACATCGGGTAGTCTTTTTAAGATCGTTCTGGGGCTTTATTGTTTGTATTTTAATCGCGATGCCATAAAAAAGGCCCCTGCTGGGACCTTTCTATGGCGGGTGACATCATCACTTTTCGCTATGTACTGCCAGAAAATAATTCGCCATCAGCCGATTGGACCATGACCGCGCCTGCCAGCCCTCATAGTGCGCACAATGGCTGCCGGCAGTCGTCGTGACCAGAATCGCACTCGGCATGGCCTTGATCTGATCGAGATACGGATAGGCATTCTCGATACGGCAGATCGGATCATCCTCAGCATTCAGGATCATCACAGGCGTCGTGATGTTAAAGAACACATGCATGGGGTTGCAGTCCGCCTCATAGGCCGCCCGGTCGGCATAGCCTGCCAGCTCATACATTTCTTGATGAAACTCGGCCAGCGTCTTGGCTGCCTGCAGACGCGGCACGCTCGGCAGATGGGCGAGCTTGTCGTGATTGCTGCGGATGAACTGCCGGATCAGCTTGCGCGCCATCAGACGGCTATAGGTCGGGTGCACACGCTCAAAGCCGACCGATGTGTCATAGCCCGGACAGTAGGCAAATGCCGCCCGAAATACCGACTCCTCACCACGCTCGCCCAGATAGCGAGCAAGCAATCCGGACCCTGCCGACGAACCAATCGCATACAAGGGCGAGTCTGGAAAGCGTGCCCGGATCACATCCAGTTGTTCATACAGATCGGCGGTCGAGCCTAAGATATTCAGCTTAGGCACCGTCAGCGGTAGCTTGGCATGACCGCGCCGTACGCAGACCACGACCCGCCAGCCCGTCAGACGATGCACATCCTGCACCAGCTCTTGCATGCTCTGCGGACTGCCGGTGATGGTATGCATGATCACGATGGTCGGTGTATCGGCAGGTAAAGGATAGCCGAGCCAAGCCAGCGCTGTACGCCCGCCATCCTGCATGGTGAGGTGATCGTAATAATCATAAGGCGGTGTCGCCGTGACTTTACGCACGGCAAGACAGATGAGCTGCAGATGCTCGTTATACAGCCATGGCGTCGGCCGATAGGCTTCAGCCAACTGCGGGATCCCAGCTACGATGCGCTGGTTTTCGGGTGTGGGCCGATAATGCAGGGTCGGCGTGTCCGATTTACCTGCGCGTAGCGTAGACAGTCGGGTCTGTAGACGTTGCAGCAGATTAGGAGTGGTGGATGTAAGCATTGCAGATTGAGCCATAACAGATATCCTCTGGGCACCGGTCATACGGCCTACTCTGACGCACAGAGACCGCAGACGTTCACTGACATGCTTTGAGTCTAAAATAACCAGCCCCAATCGACAAGCCATCACCTGTAACTGGACCGTCACCCATACCGATGCCATTCGTCCTCGGCATAAGTCCTACAGGACGATGGCTCGCGATCCCTCAAAGATCACTTCACGCGCCTGTGCGCTGATATGCCACTTCTCCCCGATGCCGGGGATCAGGTCTTTGGAGGTATAGACCGGCACCTGCATCTCGACATGGGAGACCAGATGTTCGACGCCGTCGATCAAGAGGCGCCAGCAGAGATCACTGTCTGGGGTGACCATGGTATTAAATCGTAGCTGGATCAGACACATCGTCTTGGACCATCTGGACTGGATAAGATCACCTTACGTTTGGTCACCGCAAAACTCAAGCATCAAAATCACGACCCATCTGCATGTCTATATGAAAAAAAGTGCAAATCCACAGCAGAAAAATCACGATCTCGTTCGACCATTTCGGCATTATTCTGAAATAGAGCAATGCTAGAGTGCGGCCATGCCTTTTATCTGACACTATCTGGGAGTTGAACGATGGCAAAGTATGCATTGGATGGACGCGTGGTGCTGATCACCGGCGGTGCACGCGGCATCGGACTGGATGCGGCAACCCGCCTGCTCGCCAAAGGCGCGTCGATTGCGCTGGTGGATCGCGATGAAGTCGAACTGGCCGCTGCCGCTGCCGCGCTGGACAACAGCGAGCGCGTGGCGACATTTGTCGCCGATGTGACGAACGCCGCTGCCGTACAGACTGCTGTCGATGACGCTGTCGCCCGCTTCGGCGGTCTGGATGTGGTGATCGCAGGCGCCGGAATCTCGGGCAAGCCTGCGCCGTTCTCTGCCTTGAGCGCCACCGATTTCAAACGCGTGATCAATATCAATGTCATCGGTGTCTATCACACCATCCGCGCCGCACTGCCCTATGTGACTGAGCGTCAGGGTTATATCCTGCCGATCGCGTCGGTGGCAGCCCTGATCCCGACGCCATTCCTCGTGGCCTACTCCGCCAGCAAGCATGCGGTCGATGGTCTGGCCCGTTCCTTACGTTTGGAGCTGGCGCATACGGGCGTGAGCGTCGGTGTAGCCTACTTTAGCTTCATTGATACCGACATGGTCAAGACCGCCAAAGCCACGCCGGTCGGCAGTGCCGCCTTGAGCATCCTGCCGGACTTCCTCAGCAAGCCCATTCCGGTGAGCGAAGCCGGTCAAGCCATTGTCCGCGGCATCGAAAAACGTGCACGCTGGGTCTATGCACCAAAATGGGTCCCCGGCCTGATTACCCTGCGCGGTCTGAGTTCACGCTTTGAAGATCTGGCGACCCGCTCGCCGAAATTTGCGGCCCTGCTGCGCGAACCACCGAAGAAATAATATCTCGCCTCGCATCTGCCCTGACCTGTAACGACGGCATTTGGCCGCGTTGCAGGGCCGATCTTCACCGTGTATCTCCGCTGTAAACCTGCATCAGCCTCGCACACAGATCCAATTGGGCAACATCTGCCCACCATCCTGCACGACCCCGGACTTCGTCCAAATCATTGGCATGTCTATTGCTTATTTTATCAGCAGGAATAGGTGCTATAACGCATGCAGTCTGCTATAAACGACACGACGAATCCATGAATTCCTACATGAATGAAGATGGTAATTGGGGTCAAAATCGGTGTATGTTGCAACCTATAATAAAGATTGCATTACAATGACATCTCCTCAAAAGAGATTTTGATCCAACATGCGATA
>JASLEL010000372.1 GCA_030151145.1 Aquirhabdus sp.
GGATGATGCCAGACGTCGCGGCATTACCATTGATGTGGCGGGCTTGAGTGAGCGCCTGGGCATTCCGGTGGTCGAGACGGTGGCCATCAAGCGCCACGGCGCAAATGCGCTCTTAAGCCAGATTGAGAATTTCGAATTGCCAGCGGTGCAGGCCTCCGCAGGCACCTCCTCAGACACACCGCTTGATCCGCAATTATTGCATACAGAAGTGCGCGCCATTCTGGCGGCGACCGTGGTTATGCCCCGCGCCACCGATGCGCGTGATGATGCCATCGACCGTTTCCTGCTGCATCCCGTCTTCGGCATTCTGACATTGACGTTACTGATGTTCTTTATCTTTCAGGCGGTGTTTACCTGGGCTAAGCCGTTTATGGATGGTATCGGCTACGTGGTGGGTGCCACTGGTGACTGGGTCACCTCTTTTCTGCCTGACGGCATGTTGCACAGCCTGCTGAAGGACGGCGTATTTGCCGGATTGGGCACGGTGCTGACCTTCCTGCCGCAGATTCTGATTCTGTTTTTCTTTATTTTGGTGCTGGAGGAGTCCGGCTATCTGCCGCGTGCAGCCTTCCTGCTCGACCGGCTGATGTTTGGTGCGGGTCTGACCGGACGCGCCTTTATTCCGCTCTTGTCCAGCTTTGCCTGTGCCATTCCCGGCATCATGGCGACGCGCAGCATCACCGACCCACGTGATCGGCTGACCACCATCATGGTGGCACCGCTCATGACCTGCTCGGCACGTTTGCCGGTCTATGCCCTGCTCATTGGTGCCTTTATCCCGGCACGCACGGTCTGGGGGGTGTTTAACCTGCAGGGGCTGGTGCTGTTCGGTCTGTATTTCGCAGGCATCATCAGTGCGCTGCTGGTCGCGCTCGTGATCAAATACCTGCGTCGAGACAAGAGCGAGCATGCCCTGCTCATGGAGTTGCCCAGCTATCGTATGCCGAGCTGGCGCAGTGTCGGTATCGGTCTGTATGAACGTGCCGGGATCTTCCTGAAGCGGGTCGGTGGCATTATCCTCGCCCTGATCGTGATCCTGTGGTTTTTGGCGTACTTCCCGCAGCCACCTGAGCACGCGACCGGCGCGCCGATCAATTACAGCTTTGCCGGTCAGCTCGGCCATCTGATTTCGCCTATCTTTGCACCGATCGGCTTTACGTGGGAAATCTGTATCGCCCTGATCCCGGGCCTCGCCGCCCGCGAAGTCGTCGTGGCCGCGCTCGGGACCGTCTTTGCGCTCTCAGGCAACGAAGACGCCGTCGGCCACCAGCTCGGCAGCCTGATCTCGGCGCAATGGTCCCTGCCGACCGCACTGTCGCTCATCGCCTGGTTTGTCTTTGCACCGCAATGTCTGGCGACCATGGCGACGGTTCGCCGTGAGACCGGCTCATGGCGCTATGTCGGCATCATGGCGCTGTATTTGTTTAGCCTTGCCTATGCTGCATCCTTCATCACGTACCATGTGGCGGAGCTGTTATCATGATGACGACACATCCCGTATCGGCGACCAGTGAGCTGGTGCAAACCCTGATCCTAAGTGGCATCCTGCTTTGGAGCGTCATCTTTGTGGTGCGCAAGTATGCACCTGCATGGATGAATCGCCAGCAGACCGCACTGGCGCAGTACAGCAAGCGACAGGGACTGCATCGTCTGGCACATTGGCTGGAGCCTGCACTGATCCCGGCATCAGGATGCGGTAGCGGCTGCAACACCTGCGGCAGCTGTCCGATGAATCCCGCCGCAGCCAGCGGTACAGAAACCACCCAGACCAAACCCGTCCAGTGGAAAACGCCATCATCCAGCCCACCGGCATCCAGTTCAGGATGCCACTGATGCGGTATCCGACACCGATCAAGACAGGATGACCGGCCATGAGCATGACTGCGGCCCGCAAGCCTCGCCTGCCAACCCCGGTGGTGTTGCCACGCGAAGCGCCCTACCTGCAGGATTTCCGCGATACGCTGGTCTCACAGGCGGTCAGTCCACATACGCGCAATGCCTACTTGAGCGATCTGAAAAAAGCCCTGCAGTTTGACGAGACACCGCTGCCCGAGTGGTCCGCCGATCAGATCAATGACTATTTGCTGCATCTCACGCAAGCCGGACAAAGCCCGCGCTCCATCGCTCGCAGTCTCTCTGCGCTCAAGCAATTCTTTAAACTGCAACTGCAAAAACACGTGCGCGACGACAATCCCACGGCCAACCAGAAATCCCCGGCACTTGGACGACCGCTGCCCAAAGACCTGTCCGAAGCCGATGTCGAAAGCCTGCTCGCGGTCCCAGATGTCGAAAGCGCCATCGGCCTGCGTGACAAAGCCATGCTCGAAGTCCTCTACGCCTGCGGCCTGCGGGTCTCCGAGCTGCTTGGGCTGACCCTCGCCCACCTCAATCTGCGTGCGGGTATCGTCCGGGTCAAAGGCAAAGGCAGCAAAGAGCGTCTCGTGCCCTTGGGTGAAGTCGCCATCGACTGGCTGACGCGCTATCTGCACGAAGCACGCCCCGAGCTGGCCCATGGTATTGCCAGTGATGCGTTGTTTATCACCATTCAGGGCGGATTTATGACGCGGCAGAATTTCTGGTACGTCATCAAGCATTACGCCCGCATTGCCGACATACAGGCCGCACTGTCGCCACATACCTTGCGCCATGCCTTTGCAACGCATCTGCTCAATCACGGGGCGGACCTGCGTGTGGTGCAGATGCTGCTCGGACACAGCGATCTCTCCACCACCCAGATTTATACCCATGTCGCCAATGTGCGCTTGCAAGAGTTGCACGCCACGCATCACCCGCGCGGCTGACGAATCGCCTGCAGCGGCTTATCTGCTGATTCGACCGACGATCCTGCAGCACAAGCCCAATGCCGCCAATACATCTAAACTACAGAGTCAGAAACAGGGACTTTGCTACCATACCGAGCCTATAAACACATCCGCTCCAGATGTTCCCTCCGCCTGTATAGCGATAAGGATATGATGATGAAACACTCCCGGCCTTTGCTCTGGCCTTTGACCACAGCCCTGCTGCTCGCCATCAGCGGTTGCGGCAACGCGACCCCACCTGCCAATGACAAAGCCTCTACGGACAAGACCGCGGCCGTCAGCGCCCCCGCGAGCAGCAGTGCAAGCGCAGGCGATGCCCCCGAATCCGTACGTCAGGCGATCATCAAGCATCTCAAAGACGCCGAACTGACCGACCATCACCTGCTCGCCATCTCCAGCACCGAGATGCCGAACCTCTACTGGGTCACTTTTGAGGATGTGCCTGGCGTCTATATGAGCGGTGACGGCCAATATCTCCTGCAGGGCGATCTGGTCAAACTGGGCAAAGGCCACGTCACCAACCTCAGTGACGCCCTGAATGCCAAAGAAGCCAAGCGCCTCATCACCGGCATTCCCGACAAAGACATGATCATCTTCTCACCTGAAGGCAAACCCAAAGCCGTGGTCTATGCCTTCACCGATGTGGATTGCGGTTACTGCCGTAAGCTGCACAGCGAGATCCACGACATCAATGCACGCGGCATCGAAGTGCGCTACATCGCATGGCCGCGCTCACCGCAGGATGTCGCCATCAACAAGGCCGTCTGGTGCAGTGAAGACCGCAAAGCCGCGCTCACCACCGCCAAACAAGGTCTGACAGTACAGGCACCCGCCTGTAATGACCCGGTCATGGAGCAGCGCAAAATCGGCATGCAGATCGGTGTCAACGGCACCCCGGCCCTCTACAATGCCGATGGTAAATATCTCGGTGGCTACCTCCCGGCAGCTGAGCTGGCCAAACTGCTGAATGTCAGTTAAGCACCCGACCAAACCCGTCAGCCACATCCCATCCGGCTGGACCTGACCAACTGCGCAAACGCATCTTTTCGATGCGTTTGCTTTTTAAAACCATCCTGTCAAAAACCCGTCTTGCGCTAGAGAAAGCCCGCGTTTTTGGCTATCATGCATGCTCGCAAAAATTTGTAAGAGGCTTAATCCCGTGAAACCTGTCAGACTGGCTATCTTAGGCCTTGGAACCGTTGGCGGCGGCGCTATCCGCCTGCTTCAGGACAACGCGGCGGAAATCGCCCGCCGGACAGGCCATGAGATTCAGATTACCCATGTGGGTAGCCGTCGTGCGCGCCCGGACCTCCCGCTTGACGGTATCAAGGTCTCCGCCGACCTGCTCGACATCGTCAAGCAAGATGATGTGGATATCGTCATCGAAGTCATCGGCGGCACAACGCTCGCCCATGACATCGTCATGACCGCCATTCAGCACGGCAAGCATGTCGTCACCGCCAACAAAGCCCTGCTGGCCGAATATGGCAACGAGATCTTTGGCGCCGCCGAAAAAGCCGGAGTCAATGTCGCCTTTGAAGCCGCCGTCGCAGGCGGTATCCCGATCATCAAAGTCCTGCGCGAAGGTTTGGCTGCCAACCGCATCGAATGGCTGGCCGGCATCATCAATGGCACAGGTAACTTCATCCTGACCGAAATGCGTGAAAAAGGCCGCGCCTTTGCTGACGTGCTGACCGAAGCGCAAGCACTGGGCTATGCCGAAGCCGATCCGACCTTTGATGTCGAAGGCATTGACGCTGCGCACAAACTCACCCTGCTGGCCTCGCTGGCATTCGGTATTCCCCTGCAGTTTGACAAAGTCTACACCGAAGGCATCACCCGCCTGACCGCAGAAGACGTCACCTATGCTGAGGAACTCGGCTACCGCATCAAACATCTCGGCGTCGCCAAGCGCACTGAGCACGGCATCGAGCTGCGTGTACATCCGACCCTGATTCCAGAGTCGCGCCTGATCGCCAACGTCAACGGCGTCAAGAATGCCGTACTGGTCCAGTCCAATGCCGTCGGCGCCACTCTCTACTACGGCTCGGGTGCTGGTGCCGGTCCAACTGCCTCCGCCATCGTCGCCGACGTGGTCGACCTCGTGCGCGAGTTTGATCAGAGCAGCAGCCGTGTGCCTCACTTGGCCTTCCAGCCGCATGCGCTCGTTGACACGCCGATTCTGCCTGCCGATCAGATGCACACGGCATACTACCTGCGTCTGACCGCACAGGATCACCCGGGCGTCCTCGCTGAAGTCTCCGGCATCCTGAGCCGTGCAGGCATCAACATTGACGCCATCGTACAGAAGACCGCCAGCGACAAAGGCGGCCCTGTCCCCATCATCATGCTGACCCAGCCTGTGCTCGAAGCCACTATGAATGCCGCCATCCGTGACATCGAAGCACTGGATGCCATCGAAGGACCGGTGGTGCGCATTCGTCTGGAATCGCTGGATTCATAAATCGGCCACTAGAACCTCACACAAGCCCGGACCCGATCCGGGCTTGTTTTTTTTTTCGCGGCAGCACACGTGCAGGCCCATCGCAAATCCAGATGAGACAACGACTTAAGCACGCTCACAAATCATATCACCAGAAAAAGCACGCCCAGCCCTAGTGCCTTGAAGGCGCAGATTATGGTACGATGTAGCTGACAGCTTCATACGACATTTGCTGCATGATGCGCGATGTGCTGTCAGGACATTGCAGGAGAGACTGGCTAACACGAGACCCAGCGCCGAAGGAGCAACCACCCCGGAAACTCTCAGGCAAAAGGACTGTGGTGTCCTGAACGACAATCTGGAGAGAGGTGCCACCAGGCTCTAAGTCTGTGAACACCCACCGAAGGAGGAAGGTCGCACCGCGACCGAAGCTCTCAGGTACCGTGACAGATGGGGTGATCATGACCGCGCATGCGGTCGCCCACCCTCATCCAAAGGTCTACGGTATGACGCATGTACTCATCATTGGCGCCGGCATCACGGGCGTCACTTCTGCTTATGCACTCTCCCAACTCGGCTATCAGGTCACCGTACTGGATCGCCACCTCTATCCTGCCATGGAAACCTCTTTCGCCAATGGCGGTCAGCTCTCCGCCAGCAACGCCGAAGTCTGGAACAGCGAAGCCACGATCATGAAAGGCATCAAGTGGATGTTCAAGCCGGATGCCCCCCTCTTGATGAACCCTGCGCCATCGATCCACAAATACTCATGGATCTTTGAGTTTATCAATAACATCAAGAACTACCGCACCAACACCATCGACACGACCCGCCTCGCCATCGACGCACGCAAGCATCTGTTTGCCATGGCGGAGAAAGAACAGATCGACTTTGACCTGGAGCGGCGCGGCATCCTGCACTTCTACCATGACGCCACCTCCTTTGCTGCGGCAGGCCGCACCAATGACTTACTGGTCGAAGGTGGTCTTGAGCGCTTTGCGGTGACACCTGAAGAAATCAAGCAGATTGAGCCGACGCTGACCGGCGACTACTACGGTGGCTATTTCACCCCGTCCGATGCGACCGGTGATATCCACAAATTTACTCGTGGCCTCGCCCGTGCCTGCGAAAAATACGGTGTGCGCTTTATTCAGGGGGTCGATGTCGAGAGCATCAATACCACCGCACAAGGCGTCACCCTGCGCTATCGGCCAGTCGAAATCATGGGACCGGATACACCAGGATCACACGACAGTCAGGACATCCAAGGCGATGTGCTCGTCGTCTGTGCTGGTGTCGGCAGCTATCATATCGGCAATCTCTTGGGCGACCGCATCAACGTCTATCCCGTCAAAGGCTACTCGATCACCGTCATGCTGGATGACGCCAACAGTATCGCCAATGCACCCTGGGTCAGCCTGCTGGACGAAAGCGCCAAGATCGTCACCAGCCGTCTGGGGGAGGGGCGTTTCCGTGTTGCCGGTACGGCAGAATTCAACGGTTATAATCGCGACATCCGTGCCGATCGTATAGAGCCGCTGATCGCGTGGACCCGTCGCAATTTCGACGTCAACACCTCGCGGGTCGTTCCTTGGGCGGGCCTGCGTCCGATGATGCCCGACATGATGCCGCGTCTGGGTCAAGGACGTAGTACGCGCGTCTTTTACAACACCGGCCACGGTCATCTGGGCTGGACCCTGTCCGCAGCCACAGCAGCCCTCACCAGTCAGGCCATCGCCGAAGCCTATCCAGCCTGACGTCATCACCGCACCACCACGCGCATCCTGCTGTATGCATGCAATGACCGGGCCTCATTGCATGCCATCTGGCCACCAAAACCTACACTTCATCGGAATCATAGCTATGCCATTATCCGCATCTTGCTGATGCCTGATTCGATGGCTTTAGGTCGACTGCAACAATTCATGACCATCCGTATAAAATTCTTTCTTCGATAAATCATCATACTACAGGCCACGTATGCTAATGCTGCCCGTATGCTGCATATAAAGTTCATGTTTTAACAGAGACTTCACAGCACCAAAAAACGATTACAAAACAAACAAAACGATAATATATTTCGCATCTCAACGCACTCCTATAATAAAAAATAAATAGACGCCATCCAGACAAAGATAATAAAATCGAGCGCCCATATCGGTTAATGATTTTATTAAATAAATCCAGATATACACGACCTTTTTTAATTTCAGGGGTATCCCATGTCGGATTTAACACGAGAGCGACTGCTGTTTGAGACGTGTTTTAGTGAAAAGCAACGTATTGAAGATCGCGACAAACCAATTGTTTTCAGCACCTTGCCTAATGGGGCATACAATCTGGATCTGGTCGAGTCAACCTGGTTGATCTGGCAGGCTGCACGCCGCGATCTGCATCAGGAGATCATGCAACTCGAAACGGAAATTGCCAGTTTATGGGAAATCATAT
Source organism: Aquirhabdus sp. (assembly GCA_030151145.1). Classification (GTDB taxonomy): domain Bacteria; phylum Pseudomonadota; class Gammaproteobacteria; order Pseudomonadales; family Moraxellaceae; genus Aquirhabdus. Next base: position 7,714 of record JASLEL010000372.1, read on the forward strand.
CCACCCTGCGCACACCAATGGAAAATAGCTCCTCCGAATTTCATTAAACCTTCCGTAAATCTCTAAAAAAAATTCATTTATATTCCGATCTGATGCGACATACCGTCTAATACAGGATGGATAACTCACCTCACCCACGCGAATAAATCGCCAATTGATTCACACAAATATACTTAGCCTAACATTAGAAAATAACACGCCGATTTTATGTGATCAGGTTCACATTTTTATTTCATAAATACATCATTCCTCAATATCCCGTCGAGATATGCCTTCAGATCAGCAGAAGTGCCTCTTCCTAATACACAAAAGCGGTGACCAATTGCAACTCACCGACTTTACGTAGCGGGATCATAAAGGTCTGCTGCTTTTCATTCGGGGTGTTTTCATCGGTGATGATGGTGGCCGTACAGGTGGTGATCACCTTGTCCGACTCGCCGCCATAGTAGTTGGCATAGATCAGATAAGTGCCATGCTCGGCGTTGGGCGTCGCAAAAATCTCGGGACCATAACCATCCGTCGCATCCATGTCGATCGAGCCGCCGCTCGGAATCGTACGCTGTCCGTACCAGGCATGCTCACGGCGCGGCGTGATCACATGCAGGTCGACATCGGTATGATTGGTATCCCACGACAAGACCACGCGCAGTTTGGCCGGGACTTTGCCCGCATTGGCCTCATAGAATTGCTGGCGGTTTTTATCGCCATTGGGCGCACGGATCTCAAGGCTATTGCTGCCTGCCCCAAAAGCATAGGGGCGCTGATAGTGCCCGCCTTCATCGACAGAGAGCGGCATGCCGATGCCATTGGCGATCATGGTGGCAACGGTATCGGTCTTGTCCTTGCCGGATGCTTTGGGATGGCTCTTGATTTCACCTTCGATCAGGGCAGTTGCGGCGTGATTGCCTGAATTCTGATGTGTCGCCGGGTAGTTCACGGTCTGGGTAAAGTTCGACTCATCCGACGCGCTATAACGCCAGCCGCCGACGGGGCGCGTGGGTTGCACCTCGGCCTGTACAACGCCGATGCCACCCATCAGCAGCAGCCACGGCAGTACGCGCATGGTCGTGCTGAATCTGGATTTACGCTGCCTATTATTGTGCATGGTGTATGTTCCTCCGTGTGATGCCAGTCTGAGCCGTCAACTCAAGCTGGGCATTCAGTTGCCGTGCCTGCCGTTCAATCCATGCTTCATCCTGCCCCTCTGGATGATAGCGCATGGCCAAATGCAGATATTCATGCCAGAGCGTGATGCGATCCTCGCTACTGCGCCAGTCTCGGACATACAGATTCAGGCTTTGCTGATCGGCATAAGGGTTGCCGTAGTCCAGCGTACAGACTCGCACAGCTTTGGGCGCCTCAAATCCAGCCACACCAGCCATCAACGTCTGCACCCGGGGCAACTGCCGATCCAGATACAGCTGCGCCTCGACCAACGGCTGGCACTGCTGGCGTTGATCGGTCATGAGCCAGCTGGCCCGTGGATACGCCTGCTTCAGGATCGACAGATAACCCAAGCCCTGCGACGCCTGCATCATCGCGGTCTGCCAGCTTAAGCGCTGTTCAGGCGCAGCATTCGGCCCCAGATGATAACGGATCGGGCTCCCCGTCAGGGTCAATCCTTCGGTGAACGCCACGACCGCCCGCGCAGACGGGCTGGCCGGATTTGGCGATACCCGCTGATAACGGCTGTCATCATCAATCTGCCAGCAACCCTGATGAAACTCGGCATTCTGCTGCAGATAGCTACGCGCCGCGATACTCAAAGCGCGGGCGGCCTGCACTTGTCGGCCATCTCCCTCGCGATCCACGACCCGCGCCAGATATTCAGGCTCAGACAGCCGACCATAGAGCTGCTGCACACCGCCCGTCTGCCCAAGATACAGCTCACCATCACTATGCAACCGCAGCCGCTGCTGATTGGCAAAAGTCAGCAGATAATCCCCGCGCAGATGCCCGGCAGTGACGATCTGCTCTCCCTGCTGCGCCCGAATCGACGCCAGCGGATAACGGGTAAAATAATGCACCACCACACAGCGATCATCGAGACCATGATCGATCGGCGCAGGAAGCGTGCTCACTAACGCCGGGGCCATCCGTGCCACCACCTGATGACTGCCGCCGAGCCCTCCCAGCCAAAATGCCGTCCCGTCAGCGAGCCATCCCGCCGCACCGCCCATGGAGGCACCAGCAAGCATGGGGTGCGCCCACGTAAAGGTCTTAAAGCGATACGCGCCACCCATCGTCGCCAGCGCATCACTCCACTCCGGCTGCAGTAGTCGTCCAAGCAAAGCCTGCCGGGTCTGGGTGATGACGGATGGCGGCACATGGTTCAGCGCATTCAGGATGCTCGTCACGGCGACTTGGCTATCAGGCCGGACGCGGTCCAATTTTTGTAACCACGGCACATCGGGCGCCGTGTGCTGCCAATACTGTTGCCACGCGCGCGCCCGTATCCCCAGCCGCTCAGGCTGAAAATAAGCCCCACACGAGCGCACCAGCGCCGTATCACGATCAATCACCTCATCATGCGTGCAGCAATACTCATCACCCGTCGCGGCCTGTCGTCCGGCATGACACTGATAAGGGCGCTCAGGCAGATGCTGGTCGATGCTATAGCCATAGACCCACAGCTTCCACAGACTACCCAAAGGTACCTGCTTGGGCGCTGTCATGGCGCTACCGACCAGCCAGCGCGGCTGATCCGGCTGCTGCTGACTCACGAGCCACGACGCATGCGCCGTATCCTGCCGGTCCGCCGCCAAAGCCACCACATTGACCCAGAGCGCGATCACCCCAACCCTGCACTGCAACGTGAATCGCAACACCTTCACTCCACGACCAGTGTACTGCGTGGCAACTGCTCGACCACTTGCGCATCGGGTCGGTACATGTTGTAGGCATGCGCCGCAGGCAGTACGTAGCGACCCCGCTGACTAAAGCGCAGCAAATGCTCGACCATCGTCGGTGTCGTCACCTCACCCACCGGCACCACATAGCGTCCGCTCAAGTCTTGATAGTTGGCCTTGGGCAGGCTGTCCATATCCTTGATCTTGACACCCCATGTCGCAGACTCAACCGTCGCGCCGGCAGGCAGCGGTGCCTCGACCACCATATAGTGCAAGGGCTGCTGCGCCGTCAGGCTATAGCGATCCAGATACAAGGCATCGGTATGCAGGGTATCGTCCTTGCCGACCAGCGACGCTTCAAAAGAGCCATCCGACTGCGGTTTCAGCAGATACAGCTCATGCACCAAGGTCGCAGGCAGTGTGGTCTTGCTGCTCTTGACGGCACTGTCATAGCTGATTACGGCACTGCTGCTACTCGCAAGCATCGGCGGCAGTGCAACCACAGGCGTATTGGCAGTCGGATGGGCTGGTGGATTGGGCCAGACATACAGTGTCATGCCGGTGCGTGTTGCACGCGAGATCCATGGCGCGGCCAGTGTCGCAGGGGTCGTCGCGGGCGCAGCCGACAAGCCCTGATCCAGCCACGTCAGCATCACTGCACGGTCTATCGTCGCATACTCGCTGCTGGCAGCAGCCAGGAGGTCGCCCGCACTCTGACCACCCGTAGCCGTGCCTTGGCTTAAGAGCAAGGCTTGCGCCAGTAAGCTGGGATTGGCCTGCAAACGCTGTACGGCAGCCGTCTCCGCAGTCTGCCAGTCTGCAGCCGGGGATTGGTTGCTGGCTTTCAAGAGATGTGCAGTCAGGACCAGCGCCATATCCTCGGTCTGACTGCTGGCATCGGTCAGGATCAGACTGTCACGGCTACCATAGCGGGCCGAGGCGGCTTTGGTCGCGATCAGCTCATCATGCGCGAGACCTTGCGCCATCGAGCCGACCGGCAGACCGATCTGGCGCATCCAGTCCAGCATCAGCGCACGCTGAAAGAGCGGGAACTTCACACCATCTTCGCTATAGAGATCCAGCAGACGCTGCCAGTGATCATCCGGCAGGATCAGTCCCAACGCCTGTGCCGTACGCCAGTCGGCATAGTAGGCATAGGTGGTGAGAAAGGCGTCGCTCGGCATCAGACTACCCCACCAGCCGAATTTCGCCTCATCTCCCGCCATACTGGCGAGACGCAGACGCTGGGTATAGAGTTGACGCGCCAGATCGGCACGGCGCGGATCATCGGCAGGCAGCGCCTGATAAGCCAACGCGAGCGGAATCAAGCGGCTTGCCGTCTGCTCGACGCAGCCATAAGGCTGATCGATCAGATTATCCATCACGCGGTAAAAACCCGCACGCGGACTGTCGAGGAAGCGCAGACTGACATTACGGGCGTCCGCAGGCAGGCCAAGCGTGAGCTGACCATTGGTGGAAGTCACGAGACGGTCATAGTGGGTCAGACCTTCACTGGTCTGAGTCGTGAGATTGACCGCAAGACGGTCACGCACCTGCCCCTGCTGGGTCAGAGCCATGGTCAGATCACCACTGTCCGCGCCTGTGCGGGCCACATCGACAAAGTTAATCCCGGGCTGCACGGTGACATTTTGCGTGCGATTGAGTGCACCTGACAGCGTCAGCACGGCGCTCTGCGGATTGCTGGTCTCGTTAAAGATCGCAAGGTTGCCTGTCGCCTGATCGTTTGGGCGCAGCCAGCGCGGGCTGGTCCATTTCAAGTACAGGTCTTTATGGCTATTGATGTAGTTTTTGCTCTGCCCCACCACGCCATCATTGGTCATGGCGCGGGCGGTGATACGCCAGCGCGTCAGCGCGTCGGGCATGGTGAAACTCACCACGGCACGGCCTGTGGCGTCGGTCGTCACTGCGGGTGCCCAGTAGGCCGTATCGACATTGTCACGCCGAGGCCGCTCCAGCACCTTGATTGCCCGCTCATGTGCGGTATGCGCTGCTGCATCCTGCCCCAAGAGATTGGTCGAGAGGTCATAGCCGATAAAGGACGCACTGTATTGCGTGCGCACGTTATTGCGCCGTGGATGATAGAAGAACTCATGGATGTCGGGTGCGATCTCGGGCTGCAGCACATAGATCATCTCGTCCACGACCCCGAGGCTGACATTGGCCGGTACCGGATGGCCTGCGACCAGTGTCTGCACGGTGAGATGCACCTGCTCGCCCGGCGCATACTGCGTCTTGTCAGGCACGACACGTACATCGACAGCGGGACTTGCCACCACGATCCCGGCATTCTCAAACACAAACTGATTCTGCTTCACATAGGCGACCGACAGCGTCATGTTCGGTGCAAAGCGATCACTCACCGCCACATGCACACGCCACTGCGTCGGTGAGAGCCGTTCAGTCGTCAGCCAACTGGCGGGAGATGCCATCAAGCTGACACCCTCGACCTGATCCCGCTCGAGCGTCACCAGCGCCTGATCGACCGGCTCCGAGAAGGTCACGAGACCCGTCGCGGTATCACCGACCTGATAGTGATCTTTATCCCAGACGATCTCGATATGGCCCGTCGGGACTTTTAGCTCAGGACCACTGACCCAGTGGCTGGTCGCGCCCAGCACACTGCCCTCACTATCCAGAAGGCTAATGACATAGGAGCCGGATTTGGTTGGGGTGAAGCTTAAGCGATTGCCATTTAAGTCATGGCTTTCCTCCGCGCCATCTTCGAGCCGTACGGCTTTCCAGCGCACGGGCTTGCTGGCAGTGCTATTCGCAGCAGCTTGCACGACACGTGTCGTCAAGACGATAGGCTGATTCACCGCCGTAAAGCGTTGCGGCGTATCCAGCGCCCATGTACTGCTGGCACGCTCGATCAGCAGCTCCTGTGTATGGCGTACCCGATAGGCGGCACCATCGGTCGCCAGCACCGAGACCACATAGCGGCTCGGTTCTTTGACGGCGGGCAGCTTGACGGCAATATTGCCGCTGCTGTCGCTGGCGTAATGCTGACTGGTGAGTTTGACCGGGAACAGCCCGCCATAGCCCAGATCCCCTTCGACCATACTCAGGGACTGGGCCTTTAAGTCCAGATCGACCTGTGCATTCTTGACTGGTTTGCCATCCGGGTAGCGCAGTTGGATGGTGGCAGGGATTTCCTGTTTGGTCTTAAGTGCCTTGCTATCCACATCGAGATTGATCTCAAAGTGCGGTTTCTGGAAGTCTGCCACGCGGAATGCCGCGCTATACACTTCACCGCGATAGGTGAGCTGGATCTCATAGCCTCCCGACACGCTGCCATCCGGCAGACGGATCGCACTCTGACCGCCACTCTGACCATCAAACGTCATGTTGGCTTGCGCCACGGGCAGGCCATTGGGGTCCATGACCTGAATCTGGATCGGACCATTGGTCAATCCCTTGGAGTCGCGGGCATTGACGAACTCACGGCCCACCACCTTGATCTGTACCGTATCTCCGGCGTGATAGAGCGGACGGTCGGTCGTGGCATAGAGCTTGGTATTGTAGATCTCGCTGTCGTAGTAGTAATTCTCCGAGATCAGCACACCGCCTTGAGCATCCTGTGCATAGACATAGGTCTTCTCCGGCGCCTGATGCGCCATCTGTAGCCAGCCGGTCACTGCCGTATGACCCGAGGTAAGATCTGCCGTGCCGTCATTCCAGTGCACATCGACATCGGCCATCGGGCTGCCTGTGATGCGATCCACCGTCCAGACCAGTAAGCCATCGGACGTGATCTTGCTCACCGCCACCGAACGTCCGACAAAGACCAGCGTCACGGCGCGCTGCTCACCGACCATAGCCTCGACCAAATACAGCCCGGGCGCAAGCTTGCCCAGCGGCACTTCGACATTGCCATTGCTCATGGGTGCAGGCGTGGTGGCTGCGGCACTGCTGGCCGCCTCCGGTGTGGTGGGGATATTTCCTTCATCGGTGGTGATCATGCCACCGACATTGGCACCCTCCAAGGTCGCCGAAGGTGGCGTGATATCTTTGCCAAACTGGACGGGATAACGAAAGCGCGAGACGAGGTTAAAGCCCGGCAGCGACTGATAAGCCGAATCGACCGCCAGCGGATGCCCCGTCATCATGTCGGGCCGCTGACGCAGATCAGGCGCGGTTGCCACCGAAGTACTGCGTGCATCCTCCGAAAACAGTGCCCGCCATAAGAGCCGTGTCGAGCGTGCGATCTGATCCCAGATGGCGACGATGGCATTCCACAGACCATGCTTGGCGGGGACGGCCTGCACATTAATGCGATGTAGATTGGTCTGGGCTTTGAGGAAATCTATCGGATGCGGCACCTGATACAGCGCGATCTCAACCCCGCCATGATCCTGCACGGCCTGCACATCCTTGGCCTCAACCCGCACCTGCGCCACCTCATCCGGCCCAAAGCTGCGATCCGACAGCACAAAGAAGCCCGCCCCATCACTCACGGGGTCCGGCAGATCCTCGGCATAGGCGCGCGACAGCCCGGCGCTCAAGCAGACCCACAGCATGAGCAGGGCAAGCGTCAGACGCCCAGCGCCGGATGGATGGCTTAGGCGGTCAGAAAATTCAGGCGAAACAAACCCAGAAAATTGGGATTCTGTGCATGAGGCTGCCATCGCGTATCTTTCCAGTTGAGTAATTGATTCAGGCGATATGCCCGCAAACCATTGTCGGTCGGTGTCACCGTGCCGGTGTGATAGGCCACATATTGGCCCATCCAGATCATCAGGTGCTGTGCCTGCCCCTGATCAAACAGCAATACATCCGCAGGCCGGGCATTAACCAGATCACGCCCGATCAGACGGCAGTTGTACTGCACCAGTTCAAACGCGCCGATGTAGGCACTGTGCTTGCCATCGGCCTGTCGCCAGAGTTGGCCCAAGTGCTGCTGCTGATCTGGTGTTAGCTCCGGTTCAGGCGGCAGGCGCACGCCCCAGAGACCATTGGCACGCAGCCAAGCAGCATCATGTGCGCGCAGCGACTCCATACAGGCAAAGCGCACCAGACCCGCACAGTCATGCTGCAGCCAGCGTGGATTAGGACCATGATTGAGCTGCTGGCTCACGATCAAGGGAATCCACTGTCGCACTGCCTGCTGCTGCGCGGAAGTCAGCTGCAGCAGCGTAGTCATCGTCTGGGGCGACCACGGCGACTGCCCACTCCACGGGGTATCGACCGTATCGACACCGGGCACCAGCGCACGGCTCGTCGATGCCATACCGAGGCCAAGCGCCAGCATGCTTACCCCCCATTGTCGGCGGGTCAGCATGGTCCCGCTTCCATGGACTCCCGTGGCCATATCACGATGAGCAATGCCGCTCTTCAAAAAACCACCCTTCACAAAGCCACTCTTCACAAAACCACAGTCACCGTCAGTATCCATGACCTGAACTCCTTTCTATGGCTGTGACCATGTCACGGTCTGCCACTGAATCGGACTGCTGGCGTTACTGCTACCCGCTGATGCAGTCGTCGCAGGCGCGGAGGCTGCGGTACCACCACCCAGTCGAGGCAGACTCGCGGCAAAGGGCGGCTGTGCCGCCAATGCCGACATTCGCGCAGGCATGTGATAGTCAAAGGCCGCGCGAAGCCTGCTCTGATCCTCAGTCAGGGCCTGATGCCCGACCTGCATGGTCAGCTCGGAGAGCTTGGCGGGATTGGCATACAGCACGGTCACCTGATCAGGATGGATGACGCGAGCAGCCTGCTCAGCGAGATTCGGATAACGCTGGTGCGACACCGCCATGGCACGCGCCACGAGACGGCTATTCGGCGAAAAATAGATCACCTGATCATTGAAGGCCAGCATGGGATTGGTCTGTTTGGACGGCAGGATCGCTTGCGTCCGCGTAACGGTCGTAAAGCCATCCTGCTGGTGCACCGTCAGCGCATTGGCGGTGGCGATCTGCGGTGCCAGCGTGGTCTTCATGTCTTTAACCTGCTTGCGCACATCCGCCAGATCCTGCGCCATGCGCTCAGCATCGGCCTTGGCCTGATCCAGCTGATTTTTACGATCACTTGCTGCGGTCGCTCGATCAGCATCCGACATGCCCGTCTCATCCGGTGTCTTGCGCAGGTCTTTCTGGCGGGTGTCGTTATCCTTCAGATTGGCCGCCAGTCCCCGCGCTTTGGCTTTGAGTTCCAGTAAGGGCTTCTCATAGTCACGGTTATGCGAGATGCCCCAGTCAAAGAGTTTTTGCAGCGTATCTGCAGGCAGGGCGCTGGCGTCTTTCTTCAGGGCCACGAAGATTGGCTCGGCCATCAGCGGCTGATCCGCTGCCGCATCGCCGTCCTTCTGGGTATACCAGCACACCGCGCCTGTCGGTGAGACCCCCTGCCAAGCCGCCGCGTCCACCGCTGCACCGACTGGGGCTTTGATTTCTTTTAGTGCGCCCTGTACCTGAGACCAGTCTACAGACGTACTGGCGCAGAACGCGGCATAGCCCGGTAACGCCGTCCAAATACGTGGATCAGCCTGTACCTGCGGGCCATTGGCTGCTGTCTGCCAGTGTGTCCCGTCATAGTCAAAACGCAATGCCTGCAGATCCGGTAGGAAAGCCCCATAGCCTTGGGCAAAGAAACGGTTGGACATCCAGATGCTTTGCTCTGCGGCCTTGCTATTGGCTGGGCGAGCATCGGTCACGAGTGCATCCCGACCCGCGCTGTCTTTGTTCAGCAATGCCTTCAGCAGGCCCTCGGCATGCTCATCCAGCGCCCCTTGATCACGACTGATCATACTGGCATCCGACAGCAGCACCAACCGGTTGCCGTGTGTGACCAGCACCATATTGCGTTTGCTGGAGAGATTGAGCTTGAGGATTGCCACCTGGTCGCCGTCAATGTTCACATGGCCGACCTCGGTGATCTGGCGGTCCGCCGCAAACTTGAGCTGCGCCAACTGCTGCGCGGCATTCAGCAGATAGTCACGCTGCATGCTGAGCGCCCAGTAGCGCAAGGCATGCGTGCCGTCGCGCCACAGATAGACATCAGCAGGCGCATCGCCGATATGGGCAATGAGCTGATCCGACCAATTGAGATCATGCTCAAAGCTGATCCGCCGTACGGCGCCCTGCAGACTCATCCAGTCCGGGTCCTGCTGGTAAAAATAGAGAAAATCCTCCGTCAGCACGCTCTTGAGCAGTGGCTCCTGTAGCAGGTCATGCGGCAGATGGGCCAGATTCTGACTATGTACCCAAACATCGGGGACCCCGAGACTGATCTGGGCCTGATTGTCATAACGGACGGGCGGATGCAGGCGATGCCACGCGAAAAATCCACCGGCCACCAGCGCAGCACCTGCCGCATAGGGCAGCCAGTGACGCTTGAGACGTGCCCCTAGACCAGCTTTAGACGGGACTGTGGGAAGGGAATCTACAGGTGTCGGCGTCGACACCGGAGCAGGTGACGGGGTCGTCATGGTGCATGAGACTCCTGAGAGAGAATGATCAAATCATGCCCACATGACGGGCACTTGTGAAGGCGTTATAGATGATATTTGGCGGTTTTTATGGCGGAGCGACGATGAAGTTTATGTGAAGTGTGCTGCAGGTGATCCATTCCACCCTCACGCAACCAAACCCCTTTACAGCAGCACGCGCAACATCCAGATATCTCTGACTAAATATATTTAATTCAAACCATTAAGTAAAATTATTTTTGCACCGATATCACTGCGGCTCCCTGCCACTGACATTCCACGCAAGCTTGTGGCTAAAATTTGCGCAATCGCTCAATACCCTGACAATGTCTCTTGTCATGATTGCCCGCGTAGCAGTTCGTCGTGCGGAGCACGCGACTGTATACCTTCATCGTCCACGCCAGTGAACGACGACTACAACAACATCGCCGACATGACTTCACTCATGCGGCACGCAATAACAAGGAATGCTTTAATGAAAAGAACCATCATCCGACGTGCACTTGCCTTATCGTTATTCACCAGTGCGCTACTCGCCAGCACCACCCACGCTGCAGTCTCAACCGCAACTGATCCGTTTTATACTTATACCGGCAGCACACCGTTGTCCTCTATCCCTCTGGGCACGGTCGTCGCCCAGCGCACCATCCCCTATCATCTGGCTGGGCTCGCCACCCCAGTCACTGCGCTGCAGTTGCTCTACCGCACCAATAACGCCCAGATGCAGCCCGTGGTCAATGTCACGACGATCCTCAAGAGTCCGGTCAGCAATGGCAAGGCCATCTCTTATCAGTCCTTCTACGATTCGCTCAATCCCTATGACTCACCATCGCGCGTGATCGCCGGCGATCAGGACATCACCAAGCTCATCAATCTCGGCAGCTTTATCGCAACCAGTGAATCTCTGCCACTGGCAGCGCTTGTGCTGGCAGGCTACAACATCATCATCCCCGACACCGAAGGTGAGACCGCCGACTTTGCCGCCGGTCCCGAATACGGCATGACCACGCTGGACTCCATCCGTGCCGCCACTCATACCCCCACGACTGGCCTGCAGCCAACCAGCCCCGTCGCCATGATCGGCTACTCGGGCGGTGCGATTGCTACCAACTGGGCCGCGCAACTGGCACCCAGTTATGCGCCAGATGTGAATCAACATCTGGTCGGTGCAGCCGAAGGTGGTGTGCTGGTCGATCCCGCGCATAATCTCTACTACGTCAATGGCAGCACCGTCTGGGGTGGTATCGCACCGACTGCACTGGTGGGCCTCGCCCGTGCCTATAACTTTGACCTGACGCCCTACCTGAGCGCCAAAGGCATAGCGGCATTCAATGACATCCAGAACCAGTCCATCGTTTATATCCTGCCCAAGTACTCTGGCTTGCAATGGGCTTCGCTCTTAAAGCCCCAATACGCCAATGACATCAACAGCATTCCGGCCTTTGTCAAATACGCCAATATGGTCAATGCCGGACTTGCGCCGAATCCCACCATCCCGATGTTCGTCGGTCAGGGGACTGTGGGCTTTCCTGATGGGACGATCAGCACCCAGCCGGGTGATGGGGTCATGATGTCGAACGACCTGCGCACGCTGGTCAAGAAATTCTGCACTGGCGGCGCCTCGGTCCAATACACCGAATACCCGCTGGAGCATCTGTCCGCCACCGTGCCATGGGTCGCTCAGGCCGTGCCATGGTTGACGGCGCGCTTTGCAGGTCAGCCCGCGCCGAGCAACTGTGCACTGGTGCAAATGCTACCGAGCAATTCACTGGCACCTGAAACAATTCATTGATTGATCAGCAAACCCATTGAATGAAGCTCGCGC
>JASLEL010000002.1 GCA_030151145.1 Aquirhabdus sp.
AATCGCACCGCGACATTTATCTATCGTATGGGCAGTGATGCCATGATCCACGACGGGATTGATCCGGGAGATATTGTGGTCTTTGACCGCAGTTTGCGCTGGGTGCATGGCGATGTCGTGGTGGCCATCCGTGATCAGACCTATCTGTGCCGCAAGTATAGTGAGGTGCGTATCGGCAATCGCCTGCAGGTGACTTTACAGGCCGCAAATCCACATTATCCGGATCAGACCATCGTGGAGGGTGATGGCACCTTTATCTGTGGTGTCGTGACCAGCATCATCAAGCAGAGACACCGGAAACGTCTATGAGGCGCGCGTTTGCTCATTGTGACGTTAATACCTGTTATACCAGTTGCGAACGGGTATTTAACCTCCAGCTTGAAGGCAAGCCGGTCGTGGTCCTGTCCAATAATGACGGCTGTGCCATCTCGGTCAGCGCCGAGGCGAAAGCGCTGGGTATCCGCATGACGGCGCCGTGGTATCAGATCAAAGACCTTGCCGAGCAGCATGGTGTGATCGTCCTCTCAAGTAACTACACGCTGTATGGTGAGATGTCGCAGCGGTTCATGGACATTTTGGGGGACTTCGTCAGTCCAGACGAGCAGGAGGTCTATAGTATTGATGAAAGTTTTCTGGATCTGACGGCATTTCAGCATCTCTATGATCTGAATGCCTATGCACATCTGATCCGTAACCGGGTCAAGCAGTGGATCGGTCTGCCGATCTGTGTCGGCATCGGCAGCACCAAGACCTTGGCCAAGCTGGCGGATCACTGGGCCAAAAAACACGCTCAATTCGCAGGTGTCTGCAATATCAACGACATGAGCGAGGCTGTGCTGCTGCGCAGAATGGCGTGCACGGCAGTGGGTGAGGTCTGGGGCGTCGGCCGCCGCTCGACCAGAAAGCTCAACGAGATGGGCATTCATAGCATCGAGGATCTGGTGCGTGCCGATCAGCAGGCGCTGCAAAAGCGCTTTGGCGTCAATCTGGGCCGGACGATTCGGGAACTGAAAGGCACCGTGTGCCATGAGCTGATCACCATCACCTCTCCAAAGCAGCAGATTGTTTCCTCTCGCTCTTTTGGCAATCTCATCACCGAGCTTGAGCCGATCAAATCGGAGCTGCGTTACTTTGTCAGTCAGGCGGTGACCAAGCTGAGGCGGGATCAGTCGGTATGTGGTTTGGTCGGCGTGTTTCTGATGACCAACCGACACCGTACACAAGACAGCCAGTATCACAAATCCACCTATATCCGGCTGCCATATCCGACCGATGATCTCTACACCATCAACCACGCCGCCATGTGCGGTATTGAGCAGCTTTTCAAGACGGACTTTAATTTCAAGAAAGCCGGGGTCTGTCTGATGGCGCTGCAACCGGCATCCATGATCACACAAGATCTGTTTGCTGGTGGAGAGGGCGAGGATAAACGCGAACGGCTAAATCTGATGCTGGCCGAGATGAAAGGCCGCTTTGGCCCATCCATCGCCCAGATCGGCAATGTACAGGCAGGGTCCAAAGCCCGCATGCGCCGCGAGCATAAAAGCCCGGACTATCTGACGAACTGGCATGAACTCCCTTTGCTCTACTAGTGCGTGAGGATGAGCAAACTGAGGTGCAGCAAACGATGCGCAAATTGCGGTCTGCATAGGCGCATCCTGTAACGATAGACGATATGTGATCATGATCACTTCAACTGATCGGGACCTGTTTGCGAAAGCGCGCGAAATCATGGCGCAACGTATTAAACAGCATATACGCACTCCAGGCCGATGCCATCAGTGCGGATGTCGAGATCAGAGGCAGTAGAATGACCGTCAAATAGGTGCCGTATTTAATGCCGTATGGGAGTTTTGGTGCCGGAATCCAGATGGCCCAACTGATGATGAGCAAGTAAACGGCCAGCTCCAGTTTTTCAATGATGTCAAAAATGACCTGAATATCGGAGACGATGTGATTCAGCACGACAAAGACACCGACCACAATCGAGCTGATCACAACATGCATCAAAAGCAGATAGTGCTGAGGTTTAAAGACGTCGCGGAAATAATGAATATTCAATAACAATGTAAAAGGCAGGAACGCGAGCAGCACACAACTGGGTGCCGCACCACTAAAGTCACCCAGCTTGGCAGCAGTCCACGTCAGGACCGCAAACAGACCCCATGTCCCGGCAATCAGACATGCACGATCGGCTTTGATCCTGATGGCAAAGCTCAAATAGTCAAAGAGGCTGGGCCGATTGTATCTGCCATACCCCATCACCACACCGCCGACAAAGAGCCAGAGTCCGAGCAGTATTTCCTGTGCGAGCGGCGGCAGATAAGGTAGACCCACGGCGAGCAGGAGCGCGCCATAAAACCAGCCCATCGCGATGCGATCTGCGCGTTGGCGGGCCTTCAATCGCCGGACCACCCATGCACAGATTTGTGACTGGGCGCCGGCACTCCAGAGCAGTGCCATTCCTGCGGAGACTGCGGTGAGGCTGGCTTCACGTGGAATACTGAATCCCGTATTCGATAGGTCATCCAGCGTTTGCTTACCCAACAGAGCGCCTTGTAATGCTTCGTGAGGAAACATCGCACCGAGCAAAATAAAGCAGGCCAAGAAGACCATCAGCATGGTTGGCCAGCTGCGCCAGAAGTGATGCAGGTAATGCACCAGCGGGACGTTGAGACTCTGGTGAATGTTTGTAATCGGGTAGTGTTGCCAGTCCTGTTTTAGGTATTGCCGGATAAAGGGATCTCTGGACCACGCCAGACGCAGCATATGGCCATACTGCATGTCTTGCGTTGTATAAAGAGCCTGCATGGCTGGCCTGTATTTCGAGGGGACCTTTGCCATGAGCGTTTCTTGTGACGCCATGTGTTCCAGCCGTATATGCAGTGCATGCAGCGCCGGGTGCGCGTTTACGGCTGGGTGCTCATGGCCTTGCATCACCCGCCAGATTTCAAGGAAGGGTAAGAGTGATGGAGGACTGGCATCGCCTGTCTCGCTGAGCCCCAGCGCCAGCGCCAGCGCATAGGCTAATTGATCATGCGCCGCCATTTGCAGGCCCAGCGGCTGGCGGGGGAGTTCGGTTAAAACATGCGAGAATTGCTGGTAGACGTCATCAGACCAATCTTGCTGCCGCATCGCGTTGAGCAATCGTTCAAGTTGATGCGAAAATGGATCTTCATGACGCGCAGCCATCTCAGGTGAGGCCGTCTGTGGGGGAGGCTCATCCATCACAAGGGGCGACTCAGGATCAGCAACATGTTCAACGGGAACGGCGTCAACGGTATCGTAGCGCGGGGCGTTTGCTTGATGCTGGACATCTGCCTTTGCACGGGCAAAGGCTTCGCGTAATGCAATAAAGCGTTCAGGCTCCTGGTCCTGATCGATCGTTTTCAGTATTTTGGCATAGGCCGCGCGGATCTGTTTTTCATCAGCAGGCGGTGTGAGTCCCAGTATTTCCCAATGCTTCATAAGTGTCCATAACAACGATAAATGCGATCAGTGACTTGAGCGGATACAGACAATGGTCACGCGATGAGTGGCGGTATTATAACCCGATCAATCGCCTGATAGCCTAGGGTCGACTCCAGCCATCCAGTCCAAAAATGTGCTATGCGCCAGCGAGTTTGCCGCGATATCTGCACCACAAATGGATCAAGTTCTCTATAATCGGACACCCAGAGTCTGACCATGGTGTTCGTCTGTATATGCTGAAAAAGGATGATTCAACGGCCAAAGTACCGCAATACCTCGTGATACGAGACTATCTGGCGACGCGGATTGAAACGGGAGAGCTGTCACCCGGCACCAAACTCCCCTCCGAGCGGGAGCTGTCTACCCAGTTTGAGACGGCACGTGTGGCGGCGCGTGAGGCTTTACTGGCGCTGGAAACCGAGGGCCTGATTTATCGTCTGGATCGGCGCGGCTGGTTTGTACGACCACCACGTGTGGTCTATAACCCGCGCAGCACGCAGACCTTCATGCAGTATGTGACCGCGCAGCAACGGGTCCCCAGTACGGAGCTGATTTCGGCGGAAGAGACCGAAGCCTCGGACTGGGTCGCCAAGCGTCTTGGGATCAATAAAGGCGATCCGATCTATTCGATCTGGCGTCGTCGCTGTATTGATGATCGACCGGTGCTGGTGGAGCATATCCGCATCAATGCCCAATATTTTCCCAATCTGCTGGAGCTGTCGCTGGAC
>JASLEL010000005.1 GCA_030151145.1 Aquirhabdus sp.
CTGACTTTCGTCATCAGACACGATCGGATCGACACCAAACCAGAGCCCCTGCCCCGACTCCCCCGTGAACTGAGCAAGCAGCAATTCATAGGCACTTAAGCCCTCACCCATCAAGTAAGGCGCTTCCAGAAACACCATCTGACGAAACCCCTGCTGTAGCCAGCGTTCATCGATATGATCGGTCTGCGAAATATGCCCCGTCATGAGCAGAAAATTGGACCAGCTCGTCATCACGATCCAGATATTGATGATCAGTGCCTCAATCTCAACAGCCGTCGCACGCATCAGACCAGCATCGACAAAACCCTGATAAATCCGAATCCCCTGTTGCATTACCTGACGGGCAAACACTGGGTAGCGTTCTTTCAGGATGGTGCTGGACTCAATCAGATGATTGCTGTCCCGATGCAGAAAGCGGTATTTCCAGAACTGACTGGAGAGGATCTGAAAATAGCGGAATTTGTCGGCAAGCTGCATCTGGCGGTCTGAAGGAATCTCCAGCAATCCCAGAATCTCGTGCTGATAGCCCAGCAGCAATTCACTGATAATGGCTTCTTTATTACGAAAGTGATAATAGAGATTACCCGGACTGATGCCTAAAGCCGCTGCGATATGATTCGTTGTGACCTGCCGTTCCCCCTGCTCATTAAACAGTTGCAGGCTTTTTTGCAGGATACGGTCGCGGGTCTTCTGCCCGCTGCGTCCTGTGGATTCGGTCTCAGACGTTCCTTGAATGTCTTTATTCATGCTCACTTCTCAATCAGGTCAATGATCTATCGGCAACCCGATATTGGCCTCCATGTTCAAAAACGACCCAAGCGCTGCTCATGTTTACGCGGGAAGATCCAAACCATCTGCGATAGCATGCGCAAAAAACTCGCCTCATGCTAGCATCAAATCTGCAGATCTGACTGTTTTAAACTGATTCTGGCCGAAAATCATTTGCAGAACGCATCAAATACGCCAGTAACACCGGTCAAAACACCAGAGGTCTGACACAGATCGACACAACTTGGCACGATGTCTTGTCAAAAATAATGACTTTATAAACATAAATTTATAAAAACAGCCTCGACTCATGCAATGATTGAACGCACCATTCACCCGAAAACATTTGACAGTTTAGAGTAATTGCTCTAAAAAAGGCTATCTCCACTCACCTGACCTGTCTCATTATGAATACAGCAGTATTGAATAAAGAAGCCACCCTGCCTGCACAAGTCCAACGCATGCATGATCTCCTGGCCGCACAGAAAGCTGCCTATCGCGCCAACCAGATGCCATCCGCCGAAGAGCGTATCGAACGCCTGAACCGTCTGCGCGCAGTACTGGTCAAATATCAGGACGATCTGGCTGAAGCCATCAGCGCCGACTTCGGTCATCGTTCGGTCGAAGAAACCAAAATTGCCGAGCTGATGACCTCGCTTGAGCACATCGACTATACCGTCAAACGCGTGCGTCAGTGGATGCAACCATCGCGTCGCCACGTGCACATGCTGCACCAGCCTGCCAAGACTTGGGTCGCCTACCAGCCGCTGGGCGTAGTCGGCATCATGGCACCCTGGAACTATCCGCTGCTCCTGACCATCAGCCCGCTGATCGGTGCCTTTGCTGCCGGTAACCATGCCATGATCAAAGTCTCGAGCTCGTCTGCACGTTACGGTGCACTGCTGCAGAAGATCATGGGCGAAGTGTTCCCTGAGAATCTGGTCGCCGTGGTCAATGGCGGTGGTGTGATCTCCGATACCTTCTGCCGTCTTGCATTTGATTTCTTGGTTTTCACTGGCTCCTCTGCCATCGGCAAGACCGTCATGGCTGCAGCCTCGGAAAACCTGACGCCGGTCCTGCTCGAGCTGGGCGGCAAATCCCCGGTCATCGTCCACGAGTCGGCTAACCTGAAAGAAGTCGCCGAGCGTGTCGCCTTCGGTAAATTCTGGAACTCGGGCCAGACCTGTGTCGCCCCTGACTATATCTTCCTGCCACGTGGCAAGACCAAAGAGTTTGTCGAGCAGATGCGCCGTGCGGTCCGTCAGTCCTACCCCAGCATCAAGGACAATCCCGACTACACCAGCATGGTCAATGAGAAGCAGTACAACCGTCTGCAAGGCTATCTCGAAGACGCCCGCGTCAAGGGTGCCGCGATCTATGAAATCAATCCTGCCGGCGAAGACATGAGCGACAGCCGCAAGATTGCACCACACCTGATCGGCAACCTGTCCGATGATATGGACGTCTGCCAGAACGAGCTGTTTGGCCCATACCTGCTGATGTTTGAATACGAGCATCTGGATGAGGCCATCGACTATATCAATGATCGTCCACGCCCACTGGCCCTGTACTACTTCGACTATGATGCAGCCCGTGTCAAATACGTGACTGAACACACCCACTCTGGACAGTTTGCCAACAACGCGACCCTGACCAACATCGCCCATGGCGATCTGCCCTTTGGCGGTGTGGGCAACTCGGGTATGGGTAAATACCATGCTTTTGAAGGCTTCCAAAGCATGAGCAATCAGCGTTCCATGCTGCAGCATGGTAAACTCTACAGCCTGAAACTGATTTTCCCGCCGTTCGGCTCCGCCGTGCATAAAGTGCTGGAAAAATTCTTTTTTAATTAAGTATTTTAATTAAAAATATTGCCAGATCGCGTCTACATTCAGCCCTGTCTGCCGACGGGGCTGAATCACAAAAAACTGGCGATAAACCTTGCGCAAGGGGTGATTTTTTGGTATAAAACGCGCCTTGCTTTTTCAATCCGTTTTGAACAACCGTTTTTAGCGCGATCAGGGCTTACGAATATCGTCCTTTTGACGATGCAGCGCACCAAGTAGGGTACATGCATCTGACGATCCTAGATCGGCGCAGTTAAAAGTCTAGTGGAGTGTTATCATGTCTAAGGTTTGCCAAGTAACCGGCAAGCGTCCGATTGTTGGAAACAACATCTCGCACGCAAACAACAAAACCAAGCGCCGGTTCGAACCGAACCTGCACTACCATCGTTTCTGGGTCGAAGGCGAAAAGCGCTTCGTCCGTCTGCGCCTGACTGCCAAAGGCATGCGCATCGTGGATAAACTCGGTATCGAGCAAGTCCTGGCTGACCTGCGCGCTGCTGGTCAAAACGTCTAAGACTAATTCCGAGGAGTCTCGTCATGCGTGATAAAATCCGTCTCGTGTCCAGTGCTGGTACCGGTTATTTCTACACCACCACCAAAAACAAGCGCACGATGCCTGAAAAAATGGAAATCAAAAAGTTTGATCCGGTCATCCGTCAACATGTGATTTTCAAAGAAGCCAAAATCAAGTAATTCGCCTTTAGCGATGAACGATACGAAGAAGCGACTCCTGACGAGTCGCTTTTTTATTACCTGCTGATCAGCGGTGCACGACCTGCACAGCCCTATCCACATTTCGTCAACATTTTCTTCGTCCGCCACGGCCCGTCTTTTGATATATTACTGAAACAGCAATTAAATCTATAAATCCATGCTGCACGGCGCATGCGCCCTGATCTTGCGCCTCATCAGCTTAGACCACACCCTTAAAACAGGAGTCCGCCATGCCCCATGACGTCAGTTTGATCGTACTCCTTGCGGTCGGCTTTGGTCTTGCCCTCGTCTTCGGCTTTATCACCGCGCGTCTGCGCCTGCCGCCGCTGGTGGGCTATCTGATCGCGGGCGTCATCATCAGCCCCAATACCCCCGGCATGGTCGCCGACATGCACTTGGCCAATCAATTGGCTGAGCTGGGCGTGATGTTTCTGATGTTTGGCGTCGGCATGCACTTCTCGATTGAGGATCTGCTCGCGGTACGCCGCATCGCGATACCGGGCGCGATCCTGCAGATCGCCGCTGCGACCGCCATGGGAATGGGCTTGGCTGAGCTCTGGGGCTGGTCATGGGGCTCTGGACTGGTCTTTGGCCTCTGCCTATCGGTTGCGAGTACCGTGGTGCTCCTGAGGGCACTGGAGTCGCGTGGTCTCATGGAGTCGGTCAACGGTCGCATTGCCATTGGCTGGCTCGTGGTCGAAGATCTGGTGATGGTGGTCGTGCTGGTCCTGCTGCCACCGCTTGCGGTGATGCTGGGCGGAGAATCCCCTCAGGATAGCGCGCATGGTGCCTCGGGCAACCTGCTATTCACCGTCGGCCTGACGCTGGCAAAAGTCACGCTGTTTATCGCCCTCATGCTCATCGTCGGCCGCCGCGTCTTCCCCAAGCTCCTGCTCTGGGTCTCTCGTACCGGATCGCGTGAGTTGTTTACCCTCTCGGTCGTCGCGGCAGCAGTCACCATCGCCTACGGCTCCTATGCCTTGTTTGGTGTGTCGTTTGCACTGGGAGCCTTCTTTGCCGGTATGGTGGTGCGTGAATCCGACTTCAGCCATCGTGCCGAAGAAGAAACCCTGCCCTTACGCGAGATCTTCTCGATCCTGTTCTTCGTTTCGGTCGGTATGCTGTTCAACCCCGCCATCCTGATCCAGCATCCACTACAGGTGCTGGGCGTAGTTGCCGTCATCGTCGTCGGCAAGACGCTGGCCGCGATGGCACTGGTGCTGTTTTTCCGCTACCCGCTCAATACAGCATTGACCGTGGGGGCAAGCCTTGCCCAGATCGGTGAGTTTTCCTTTATTTTGGCAAGCCTCGGCCTGTCCTTAAAGCTACTGACGCTAGAAGGGCAAAACCTCATCATGGCAGGCGCCCTGATCTCGATCAGCCTGAATACCGCCATCTTTGCCGCCATCGAGCCTGCCCTGCGCTGGATTCGTCAGCGTTCACATCTGGCAAGTTTGCTTGAGCGCAGCGGTGATCCGCTCGCCATGCTGCCAATGAGTGTGGACAACACCTATCTGACCGGTCAGGTCGTGCTGGTGGGTCATGGTGGTGTCGGGCGGCGCATTGCCGAGATGTTCCGCGCTCAAGGCGTCAAATACGTGATCGTGGACGAAAACCGCGACATCATCGAATCCTTGCGCGCCCAGTCCATCCCGGCGGTCTCAGGCGATGCCTGTGATCCCGCGGTCTTGATTCAGGCCCATATCATGAAGGCCAGCATGCTGGTGGTTGCAACGGCAGATGTGTTTGACGTCCGGCGCATGGTCGAGATTGCCAAGACCCTCAATCCCAAGGTCGAGACCGTCATCTGCACCGACAGTCGTGCCGAGGCGCAGTTGCTCGAAGAAGAGCATATCGGCAAGGTCTTTATGGCCAAGCAGACGCTGGCCGATGCCATGGCTGAGCATATTTTTGACCGCATGGGCCTGCCCAAGGATGACGCGTTACCAGAAACATCTAAAAGCCATTAAGCCCGATCAGATGCAATGACCGTGATGACATGCGTTGTCTCTACACGCATGTCACCTTTAGGCAGGATTCCACAGCAAATAAAAGCAGATCTCAGAAAACAGGCATAAAAAAAACGGTATCCGAAGATACCGTCCTAAGGAACAGGCAAAGCGATTTATTTACACCATCTTAGCTGTAACGAACTGGACGCTCATCCATCACTTGAGCGTGCCATTTGGCGGACTGCTGCTCCATCAAGGATGACAGGGCAGCCTGAATCATTTG
>JASLEL010000036.1 GCA_030151145.1 Aquirhabdus sp.
AGAAGATCGAGCTCCTGACCGGCTCTCTGTATGACAGCATCGTTGACTCCATGCTACCCAGCCCCTCGCGCGTCAACATCTCCGAGAGTGGTCTGTCGTTCTACGCCCGTGAGCGCATCCCGCCCGGTACCCATATCCACCTGACCTTAAGCCATCCCGGCAACGACTTCCATCTGGCTGCTACGGCACGCACGGTCTACTGCGAAGACGAAGACCTCGAAGGCTTCCGCACCGGTGCTTACTTCATCAGCCTGCATCCTTATGATCGCGCTAAGCTCGCCGAATGCGTGCAGGAAAAGCTGCGTGAAGAGAATCAGTACGAAGAGTATCAATTGCCAGATACCTTTAAGGCTTAACGCCCACTCTCACACACGCCATTTATGGAAACATAAAAAAGCCATCCCCATCAAGGATGGCTTTTTTATCACCGGATCAATCCCATGCTACCCATCAGAGTGACTGTCAGAAAAATCAATTCAGCTTAAAATTAATAATGAATTTCACAATCCATTGATCCGAGCTATTGGTCAAGCCACGCCCGACGCCAAAATTCAGGTCATGACCCAAGATCGTGGTATCCACCGTCGCATACAGCGTCTTGCTGTTCTGATTGAGTGCATCGAAATGGTGATACGCCCCCAGCTCGTTGTAGCTTTCGATGCCCAGTGCCGTATCGCCGACCACCTGCTTCATGATCTTGACATCCACATCCGCCGTCGTTGGACCGGCATGCGGCGAGATGGCAAAGTCGGTGTTCAGATTGCCACCCAAGGTCCAGCCGCTCCCCCGCCAGCCGCCAATGGCCTTAAGCTCGCCATTCCACGGGATCGGATTGGTGGTCAAATTGGTGCGACCGATCTCAAGATTGGCTCCCCAGAATGCACCGGCATGCGGATTGTGCGGTGCGATGTACTTTAGCCTGATCTTGCCACCATCAAAGTCAGAATGACCCACACGATAGCTACTCAGCGCATAAGCACCCAGCTCCAGTGTATCGGTCAAGCCATAATTCAGCTCGGGGGTCAGCCGGTACAGATGCACCGGCGGCACGCCACCCGGATAGGGCGACTGGCTATCACCCGAGGCAACCCAGTTGTTGTGCAGATCGACACTGAGCTTGCCGGCAGGCTCCTTGTCGTCGAGATAGACCTGTATTTCTTCCGATGCAGCATGGACCACTTGCGCGCTTGATACAGCGAGAAGCGTAACAATAAATATTCTCATTTATCAATACGTTGATCGTGGATGAGTAGGATTCTACCGGGATTCCCTGCATAGCGCTTGTACAAAAAATGAATTCTTTCTGATCAGAGCGGCACACCGTGACGGCATAAAAAAAGACCTCTCACAATGAGAGGTCTTTTTATGAAACGATATCAACGATTAAGCAGCAGAAGCTTTCTTCTTTGTACCTGTCTTGGCAGCGCCTTTTGCGCTGAACTGCAGCACGCCATCTTCAAAGCCACATTTCTTCAGATCATCACGATCGACCAGATAGTTACCACTGGACTGCCATGGGGCTTTTTTGCCCTGACGTGGGATACGATCTGCTGCACGCATCACGTAGCCTGCCGACAGGCTGCCCAGAATGGTGTCCTGCAGCATCAGGCTTGGATCGCTGACGGGATTGACCACCTTGAAGTGATGTTTGTCCATGAAGTTGAACAGACGGGTCAGGTATTTACCCACGATATCGACTTTCAGCGTCCATGAGGCATTGGTATAGCCAACTACAATCGCGGCATTCGGCACATCGCTCAAGAGCACACCTTTATAGATCATATGCTCGCTCGGCAGCACTGGCTTGCCATCGACATCGGCTTCGACCCCACCCAGAATCTGGATGTTCAGACCGGTTGCCGTGACGATGATGTCGGCTTCGATTTCTTTACCGGATTTCAGCAGAATGCCTGTCTCGGTGAAGCGATCAATATGATCGGTCTCAACCGAAGCCTTGCCGGATTTCAGTACTTTAAACAGATCGCCGTCCGGTACCACGCACAGGCGCTGATCCCATGGATTGTAGTGCGGTGTGAAGTGCTTCATATCGACATTCTTGCCGACCTGCATCTTGATCGCACTCAGGAGGAAGCGTTTCACAGCCTCTGGGCGCTCTTTGGACAGCTTGAAGATCAGACGCTGCAGACCGATATTGCGGCCACGGGTGATCTTGTAGGCCAGCTTCTCTGGCATCACCTTCTTCATCTTGTCAAACAGGAAGTCGACAGAAGGCACAGTCGCGATATAGGTCGGCGAACGCTGCAGCATGGTCACATGTGCGGCTTTGTCGGTCATGCTCGGCACCAGTGTAATAGCCGTAGCGCCGCTACCGATGATGACGACTTTTTTGCCGCTGTAGTCGAGATTTTCAGGCCAGTGCTGTGGATGGATGATCTGACCCTTGAAGTCGCCTTCACCCGGAAACTCAGGACGGAAACCTTCGTCATAGTTGTAGTAACCGGTACAGCCGATCAGGAAATTGGCAGTCCAAGTCTCAAGCTGTTGGGTTTTCTCATTGAATACTTTCAAGGTCCAGCGCTGATCGGCTGAGCTCCACGACGCCGATTTGGTCGTGCGCTGAAAATGAATGTGTGACAGGATGCCATATTCTTTGGCTGTATCTTCGACATACTGGCGAATCGACGCACCGTCTGCCAATACTTTAGAGCCGGTCCACGGACGGAACTCAAAACCGAAAGTCGACATATCGGAGTCAGAACGAATACCGGGATAGCGGAACAGATCCCATGTACCGCCAATCGCTTCGCGGCGTTCCAGAATCGCAAAAGTGCGCTTAGGACTATTCTGAGTGATATGGGCTGCCATACCAATCCCCGAAATCCCCGCCCCGACAATCAAAACATCATAATGTTGTTGGCTCATACCACCCATTCTCACACTCATGGTTCATGATACGTATACCTTAGACTCGTTTCTGACAATAGTCAATGTCAATTTGACGAAAAACAGTCTGAGTGCGTGCAATTTTTGCATTTAGTCGCGATCTAAATCAAGGTTTGCTACGGATTCACGCCTAAGATGAGCGCATACTGGATCAAGCGGCATCAGCCATCTGCCGCCAGTCGCGGAAGAAATACAAGCCCAAGCCCCCGATCACGATCAACGCCCCCAGTAGCATCGACCACGACAGTGGCTCATGGTTAAGCCAGGCTCCAAAAAACAGCGCCAGCACCGGGGTCATCAAAGTGACCAGCGACAGCGTCGCCGGACGCACCCGCATCACCAGATAAAAGTTACAAAACATCGCCACCAGCGACGCAAACACCGCCCCATAAACCAGTGCAGCAATACTCACGCTATCCGGCATATGCTGTGGCCGTGTCGCCCAATACCACGGCATCAGGACCAGCAAACCAAGCCACGACAGGATCAGCGACCCCATGGTCTGCATCAGTGGCGGCAGCCGCACACCACCCTGTCGTTCGTTTTCATAACGCAGCCAGAACATCGACGCCACATAGCACAGCACCCCGACCAGCACATACAGCACGCCGAGCAACGCATGCGCATGGCCGTCGGTCCGGCGCACCACGATGATCAGCCCAGCCAGCGCAATCAGCATCCCCAGCCACTGCACCGCACCCAAGCGATGACTGCGGACGATCATGTGTCCATAGAGTCCCGCCAGTAATGGGGAAACGCCATAGATCAGAGAAATCAAACCCGATGGAATATAAGGAGCCGCCAAATAAGAGCACAGCATCGACCAGAACATGCTCAAAGAGCCTGCGACATAACAACGCAGCGCAGCACGATCCAGCGGCAATCGCTTGCCCTGCCAGATCAATACACCACAGACCAGCACCAATGCCAGCGTAAAACGGATCAACAGCGCCCAGAGCGGTGCGATCTCGCGTACGCTGAGGACGATGGATAAGGGTGTGGTCGACCAGATCAGGACCAGCGCCAGATATGCCAGCGCAACGCGGGTCCGCTCGTCCGCACCGGTCTGTATGGCCTCTGGCACAGCAGTGTCACTCATGCCTATGCTACCTTGATAGATACTCACTCGATAGATACTCATGCAGCGCATCGACGCCAGATACGACTGCAGAACAGGAAAACCGCCCGCGCCGAGTCTAACAGAGTCCTGTATCGAACCAAGTCTCTATCCGCAGCTTTCATCATAAGGTCATCTTTTACTGAGCGATTTTGTACTGTACGGGGCGCGTATCTCATCCCCGGCACGCGACCAGACATCGCCCTCCCCAAACATACCGCGGCAGGCATCCATCATGTCTATGCAATGTCTTTGCACCACATTTTGTCGGACAATTTTAAATTTGTAAGCCAAAAGCTACACTGGCTGTAATACAAAAACCTTTTCACTTTCAGCCTTCAAGAAAAACCGCCGACCAGTCAAGAAACCGATAAACGGCAGAAAACACAATCAAAGAATAAGATTTTGTTTTTTATTATATTTATGAAGATATATCGCCATTTTGCCGATCCAGAAACATTCCGGCCTTTGCCATTTTGTGTGAAGGTCATCATAATATCAAAATAAGCGCATCCTGCTCGCTGAACAAACAACGACCCTCTGGCATGTCGTGCTACGCTGTCAGACAGTTCGCATCAGGTGACACGAAGGAATGGTACAGGTTCATCACGCAAGGCTGGTTCGGTTACACATTGACGGCCAGACGGACAACCTGTAAGAAGCTACTCTATAGAAGATAAAAGCAACTGAGCGACGAACCACCCCCCAAAGGGAGTAAGAACTTATGATCAGTATGGATGTCATGACCTCATTGAATCGGCACATGCCCAATCATGGCGCTCTGCGCCTCCCCTTCGCTCGCGCAACCTTATCCACATTGATCCTGTTGACCTGCGCAACACTGGCCTCGACCAGTCACGCCATGGAAGCCATGAGTGAAGACAGCATGAGCAATGCCACCGGCGAAGGTCTGGCATTCTTTGCGAACAATTTTCAGTTCCAGATGCCATCGGTCGCCGGTGACGTCAGTCAGAGCAGCGCGACTCCAGCACTGGGTACCTTTGGTGCAGGCTCTGCCGCGACCACCAATCCAGGTGCATACGGTAGCTACGTTTATCTGGGCCCATTAGGCTCGGTACCAGCGCCATTCACCAACAACGGCACCACATTTACGCCGAACCGGACCGATCTATATATCTATGGTCTGTCGCTGTCCGAAAACAACATCACCAACGTGACGACTTCCGCCGGTTCAGCCTGTACGCCGACCACCTTTAACTCATCCGGTCAGGCAACCAATACGCCCACGGGCTGTATCGGTGTCGGCAGCGTGGCCGCACCTGCTGATGCCCTGCATGGGACAGTCGCTCATAACACCTTGTTTAATGGCACCGCCTCAGGCGGCATTACGTGGGGCTCCGCGACCAACCCCTTCACCCTGGCGGTGTCGACCACGCCGGTCTCACCCGGTCTAGGCGGTGAGAACAGTACGATTCCTTATCTGCAGATCGCAGCACCAACCTCGGCACTGCCCGCCAGCGATCCATCCAACAATCTGCGTCTGGGCCTGTGGACCAACATCCTGCAGGAAGACATGACCAGCACGGCAACCCAGCAGGCCGGTGGCAACAACAGCCTGACCCCAACTGGAACTGCCGGTCCTGCGCTGCAGATTCAGGCCATCTGGGATGGTTTTGGGATTAATGGTACCGTGATCAATGCCTTCCCGACGGATCCATGTACCAGCGCGGCCTGCGGCGGCACCAATCCCGGCAACGCCAACTATGCCAATACCCTCGGACTGGCTGGCGTACTGCGGTTTAACTCCCAGGCCACTGGCGTCTTGCGCCTGTCAGTCGGTGGCACAGGTACCACCAACGCCAGTTATGGTCAGTTTGATGCTTATGAAGGCATCTATCTGCAACAGTTGAATGTCAACCTGCCGCTGGGCAATATCAACTATCAGCCGCTGATTTTGTCATCGGGAGCCACCGTCGTATCGGGTAATAGCTATATCAGCCCAACCTTGTCGCTGGAACTGGCACAGATCCCAAATACATCTAGCGTCTATAATCAGTTCTATATCAACTACGATCCGAGTTGTTCCGTCTCTGGCAGCACCTGTACCACGCCAAGCAGTGGCAGCACTTATGGTAACGCTGCGAACTCCGTTGGCTTGAGTCCAGCAGCAGGAATGTGCAGTAGCGGCTTTGGCACGACCACGGCCTGCCCGTCGACCGCAACTCATGGCAACATCTCCGTTGGCAACGTCTATGTCAACAATACATCCAGTATCATGTACACCTACATCGATGGTTCGGGCAATCCGCAGGCTGTCTCCTGTGCATACCCATGTACGAGTGTCCCAGCCGGTGCAGCAGCCGCGACCAAAGGCTATGATGTCGTATACCCAGGTGAAGCCGATGCCAACTACATCACCACAGGCACAGGCACCACAGGCTTTGCTCAGGCCTCAACCAGCAATACGACCGGGACCGTCTTTAAAGCACCGGGTGCCACAGGCGCTGCGATTAATCTCGGTAATGCCGCCATCAGCGGCCTGATGATTAATCATATGAAAATGACACTGACTGGACTATAAGGACGTATCATAATGATCAGCCAGACCTTTCAGCAAAAAACACACACGCATGCCGTCTTGCGCGTATCCCTGCTGCTTGCAGCACTGATGACCAGCAGCGCCGCTTGGTGCGAACTCGCCCCCTTAAGCAATGATGAGTTGTCCGCCGTACAAGGGACAGGGACTGGCGTTCAGTTCTCGATCAACGCTGCGATCAACGGCAGCCTGAGCGGGACCACATGGACACCATCGCCATCCTGCGTGACCTCGACAGGTGCCCCCGGCACCGCATCGGGTTTCTGCCGCTTTGGCCTCCAGCTCAACAACCAGTTTAACTGGCTACTGCTCAAAGACTTTAACGGCTATATTAATATTC
>JASLEL010000067.1 GCA_030151145.1 Aquirhabdus sp.
TGGTGACGTTGGCTAAGGATTATGAGATCACGCTGTTCGGACTCTTGCTGTCGGGTTTCTATGTCCTGCTGCACAAGCTGTCCAATGAAAGCGATCTGGTCATTGCCACGCCGGTCGCCGGTCGTCTGGAGCGCTCCTTGCGCAGTGCACTGGGGCAGTTCGTCAATACGATTGCCATCCGCGTAGACATCGACACGGCTCAGACCTTCCGTGAGTTTGCACAGCAAGTACAAGAGCAATTAAGACTGTGCCTCAAGCACCAAAAAACCGCATTCTCCAAAGTCGTCGAGG
The DNA here is from genome assembly GCA_030151145.1 of Aquirhabdus sp. Classification (GTDB taxonomy): domain Bacteria; phylum Pseudomonadota; class Gammaproteobacteria; order Pseudomonadales; family Moraxellaceae; genus Aquirhabdus. The sequence continues at coordinate 292 of JASLEL010000067.1, forward strand.
CGGTCGCACCGAAGCGTGATGGCAGTATTAACCCGCTGGCTCAAGTGGGGATGTTCTGGGAGCGTCTGGGCGGCATGGATGAGTTCAAAGAACTGCTGCTGCCGATTCATACCCCGGGGACTTTGGTCGGTCAATCCCTGACGCTGGGTGCCTTCCCTGTGCGCCAGCAGGAAGGCCAACTGGATATCACCTTAGAGATGGGCGGTGAATATCAGGGCGAGCTGGTCGGTGTATTTAAATACAACACCGAGCTGTTCTCTGCGCAGTCCGCTGACAACATGGTGCAACTGCTGCAAGTGGTCTACGCAGAGATGGTCGCGAGTCCTGATCGCCAGATCGCTGAGCTTGATATCGCGCCGGATTATGCCGATGGCATCCAACTGGCCCGTCTGCGTGGACCGGTCAACGATTATCCCCGCCATGACCTGCTGCAGATGATCCTGACCCAGATCGATGCACGTGGTGATGCCACTGCCATGACCGGTGCGGATCATAGCGTCAGCTACCGCGAGTTAGGCCAGCATATTGCCGGGATCGCCGAGTATCTGCGTGCGCACGGTATCACCCGTGGCGACCGTGTGGGTCTGATGCTGGAGCGCACTGCACTACTGCCTGCGGCGATCCTCGGGATCTGGGCGGCAGGCGCGGCCTATGTCCCGCTGGACCCCAATTTCCCCAGCGAACGTCTGCATAACATCGTCGAAGACGCCGCACCCAAGGTGATCCTGACCCAGACCGCGCTGATGGATACGCTCACGGTCACTGTACCTCGTCTGGATATCGATCAGGCAGGCGTCGTGTCCCTTGAGCAGGTGCGCGAGACACTCGCATTTGGCGAGATCGCCTATGTGATGTACACCTCAGGCTCGACAGGCAAGCCCAAAGGCGTGCGCATCGGCCATGCCTCGATCGTCAATTTCCTGCTGTCGATGAACGATCAGCTACAGGTGACTGCCGATACCCAGTTGCTGGCGATCACCACCTATGCCTTTGATATCTCGATCCTTGAGCTGCTGATTCCGCTGATGTACGGCGGTGTGGTGCATGTGTGTCCGCGTGCGGTATCGCAAGACGGCAATCAACTGGTGGACTATATGCACGCCAAGTCGATCAATGTCCTGCAAGCAACACCATCCACTTGGAAAATCCTTATGGACAGCGAGTGGGCGGGCAATCAAGGCTTGACCGCACTCTGTGGCGGCGAAGCGCTGGACGCCATACTGGCCGAAAAACTGCTGGGTAAAGTCGGCTGCCTGTGGAACGTCTATGGTCCGACCGAGACCACCGTCTGGTCCAGTATGGCCCGCATCACCAGCGCTGCGCAGATCGATCTGGGCGAGCCGTTGGCAAACACCCAGCTCTATGTCCTTGATGAACAGCAGCGTTTGACCCCGGCAGGCGTCATGGGCGAGCTGTGGATCGGTGGCGATGGTCTCGCGGTTGATTACTGGCAGCGGCCTGAGCTGACGGACGCGCAGTTTAGAACCCTGCCGAGCTTGCCGCATGCCGGTCGCCTCTATCGGACTGGGGATAAGGTCTGTCTGCGCACGGATGGACGTCTGACCCATCACGGACGCTTGGACTTTCAGGTCAAGATCCGTGGCTTCCGCATTGAGCTCGGCGAGATCGAGAGTGTCCTCAAGCAAGCCGAGGGTGTCACCGATGCCGTGGTGCTGGTCAAGACCTCACCCAGCAACGATCTGAAGCTGGTGGCCTATCTGGTCGGGCAGGAGATCGACATCGCCGGCGTCAAAAAATTCCTGCAAGTCCATCTGCCGGCCTATATGGTGCCCAGCACCTTCATCACATTGGACCAGTTTCCAATGACGGCCAACAACAAGCTGGACCGTAAGGCGTTCCCTGAGCCGACGTTTGAGCAGAGCAACGACTATGTCGCGCCGCGTGATCCGATCGAGATCGAGCTGTGTACCACCTTTGAGCAGATCCTGTCGGTCAAGCGCGTCGGCATCCATGATGATTTCTTTGAGCTGGGCGGGCATTCGCTGCTGGCGGTGAAGCTGATCAATCACCTCAAGAAAGCCTTCAGTGTCGAGCTGCCGGTGGCCCTGCTTGCGCAGTACTCCACCGTGGAGCGTCTGGGTGAGATCATCCGGGACAATAAAGAAATCAAACCCTCCATCGTGATCGAGCTACGTCGCGGCACCTACGCGCAGCCACTGTGGCTGTTCCATCCGATTGGCGGCAGTACCTTCTGCTATATGGAGCTGTCGCGCCATCTCAATCCGAGCCGCACTCTGCGTGCGATTCAGTCACCGGGCCTGATCGAGGCGGATGCTGCAGAAGTCGACATTGAAGAAATGGCGAAGCTTTATATTGCCGAAATGCAAAAAACGCAGCCTGAGGGTCCTTATTTCTTGGGTGGCTGGTGCTTTGGCGGTGCGATTGCCTTTGAGGTCAGTCGTCAGCTACGTCAAATCGGGCAAGAGATCACCGGCATTGTCATGGTCGATACTCGTGCGCCGGTCATTGAAAATGTGCCCGAAGATGCCGACGACGCCATGCTCATGTCGTGGTTTGCTCGCGATCTGGCTGCGCCTTATGGCAAAAAGCTGACCATCCCGGCGCAATACCTGCGTGAGCTGAGCCCGGATCGCATGTTCGATCATGTGCTTGAAGAAGCCAAGGCCATCAATGTCCTGCCACTGGATGCCGATCCTTCGGATTTCCGGCTGTACTTTGATACCTATCTGGCCAATGGCATTGCCCTGCAGACCTATTTCCCCGATGCCGAAGATTTCCCGATCCTCCTGGTCAAGGCCAAGGATGAGCTGGAAGACTTTGGGGTGAGTCTGGGCTGGGATCAACTGGCGAAAGGCGTGTTCACTCAGGTCGATCTGCCTGGTGATCACTCATCGATTATGTACGCTGAGAACGTCGTGGCAGTCGCCAAGACGATTGATCAGACGTACCCCATTCCCGCATAAAAAACACAAGAAGGTAGAATCACTATGGTCACGATAGAACATGCTTTTTTAATACCGGCCGAGATAGACAAGGTATTCAAATACCTGTCAAATCCGGCCAATGATGCAGAGTGGCAATTGTCCTGTCCGCACTCTGAATTACTGGATAACGTGCCGCGCGTCGGCAGTAAATATGAAATCGATTTCAGCTTTATCGGACGCTCAATGTCCTTTAAGGGAGAAATCACGCATCTGGTCCCGAATGAGCTTTATGCCTTTAAAGTGCTGGAAGGGCCGTTTCACTATACCGGTACTTACCGCTTCAAACCGCATCCGGAAGGCACGTGGGTAGAGTGGGTATTTGAAGCCGAGCCGGGCAGCTTCTTTGGTGTGCTGCCTGTCGCACTGCTGAAAAAAATGGTCCTCGCGCAGTTCAAGAAAGACGTTGCCAATCTGGATGCACTGGCTAAAAAGGGCGAAGCCTATGAAGCAACCGGGCAGCAAAAGCGCGAAACCAGCAAGCAGCGCCGCACCATCAATCAGGCGATGGAGCAGTATGCCCGCTGGATTCTGAGTCATCGCAGAATCGTGCTGTCGGTTGTATTACTCCTGACGCTGGTACTGGCCTATCTTGGATCGAGCGTCAAGGTCATCATCGACCCGGATGCGCTGGCACCCAAAGGCCATCCCTATATCACCTCGACCAAACTGATCGAAAAGAAATTTGGCTCCAAATACATGGTGGTGATCGGCATTACGCCGAAAGAGGGTGATATCTATCAGCCGCAAGTGCTGGAGAAGGTCAAGCGCATGACCGACGAAGTCGACCATGCACCGGGTGTGGTCCGGTCGACCCTGATGAGTCTGGCTGCACGTCAGGCCAAAGGGATCTCGGCAAATGCAGATGGATTTGACGCCAAAAAACTGCTGCCGACCGGTACCGTGACGCAAGGTGATATCGATCATCTGAAACAGTTACTGGCAATGAACCCGACCTATATGAATTCGGTGGTGTCCAAAGATCAGAAGACCGCTGCCATCTTGCTTGAGCTTGAAGAGCGTCCAGACGGCTTCCAGAAGATGATGGAGCCGATCAACAAGATCGTGGAAGCCGAGCAATCCAAGGACATGACCATCAGTGTCGGCGGCAATCCGGTCTATCTGGATAAAGCCGAAGGCTATTCCAAGCGCATCAACACGCTGTTCCCGATTGCCGTGCTGGTGATTGCGCTCTTGCACTTCGAGGCCTTCCGCAGTAAGCAGGGTCTGATCCTGCCGCTGGTCACCGCTTTGCTGTCGGTGGCGTGGGGCATGGGCATGATGGGCTTGTTCAAGCAGCCGATGGATGTCTTTAACTCGCCGACCCCAATCCTGATTCTGGCGATCGCTGCGGGGCATGCGGTACAGCTACTCAAGCGCTACTATGAAGACTTTGATCGCCTGAGTGCTCAGGGTCTGGACCCGAAAGCCGCCAATCGCGAAGCCGTGGTGCAGTCACTGGCCAGTGTCGGTCCGGTCATGGTGTTGGCTGGCGGTATTGCTGCTGCGGGCTTTTTCTCCCTGCTGACCTTTAATATCCCGACCATCCGCTCGTTCGGTATCTTTACCGGGATCGGCATCCTCAGTGCGCTGGTGATTGAGATGACCTTTATCCCGGCGCTGCGCTCGATGCTGCCGCCGCCGAAGGCTACGACAGGAGCGCGTAAGGGCCTGCCGATCTGGGATTGGATTCCAAACCGCATTGGCGATGCTATCCTGTCGGTTCGTCCGCGCATGATGCTGCTGACTGTGATCGCTGTGCTGGGTGTCTTTCTGGCGCTGGGTACCAACCGTATCGTGGTGGATAACGATAGCCGTAACTTCTTCTCGCACAATCTGCCGATGCAGCAGGATGATGTGTTCCTCAATCAGACCTTGGGTGGCACCAATAGCCTCTATATCATGGTCGATACCAAAGCTCGTGATGGTGTAGAAAATCCGAAGATCCTGCAAGCGATCGATAATACCGAACGTTTCGCCAATGCGATTCCTGAAGTGGGTAAAACGATCTCGATCGTGGACTACATCAAGCGGATGAACCAAGCCATGAATGCCGATCAACAACAAGCATTCCAGGTCCCAGCCACTAAGGATGTCGTTGCTCAGTATCTGCTGCTGTACTCGATGTCCGGTGAGCCGACTGACTTTGACTCCTATATCGATACCACCCAACGCTATGCCAAGATCACGATTCTGCTGAAAACCGGCAGTAACCATCGCATCAAGGAAATCGTTGAGTCGCTGAAGACCTATATGGCGGGCCAACTGGGCGATCAGGCTGAAGTCAGCTTTGGTGGCGACGTGACTCAGACCATTGCCCTGACCGAAACCATGGTCCATGGCAAGCTCATGAATATCCTGCAGATCTCGTTTGCCGTGTTCTTTATCTCGGCGCTCGTCTTCCGTTCGCTGTCGGCGGGTCTGATCGTCCTGACGCCGCTGTTGTTCTCGATTCTGGCGATCTTTGGCGTGATGGGCTGGCTCGACATCCCGCTCAATATCCCGAACTCGCTGATCTCGGCCATGGCGGTCGGTATCGGTGCAGACTATGCGATTTACTTCCTCTATCGCTTGCGTGAAGTCTTGAGTGTCGAGGGTACCGACATCAAGGATGCCATCCGTCAGACCTTGAGTACGGCTGGTAAGGCGTCGCTCTTTGTCGCAACCGCGGTCGCTGGCGGCTATGGCGTGCTGTCCCTGTCGCAGGGCTTCCATGTGCATCAATGGCTGGCGATGTTTATCGTGATTGCGATGCTCTTCAGTGTGTTTGCTACCCTGATCATGGTGCCGACACTGGTCCTGATCCTGAAACCGCGCTTTATCTTTGCCTCGAGCAAGAAGAGCATGGCCATCCCGCAAGCAGTTGCAACCACGCTCCTCTTGGGTGCAGCGCTCACCGTAACCGTACTGTTGCCGCAGTCATCGCATGCGGATGAAATTCAGGACATCGTCCATCACAGTGATGATGCCTCCAAGTTTCTGACCTCGAGTGCCAGTGCCAAGTTTGTGCTGACCTCCAAAGATGGCGAGCAGCGCGTACGCCTGACTAAAAACATGACCAAGCTGGTCGGCAATACGCAGGACAATATGCGCCTGACCGAGTTTGTCGCACCTGCGGATGTGCAGGGAACGACGACACTGCTGATCGAAAACTCAAGCGGCAGTGACAGCATGTTTGTCTATCTGCCGGCCCTGAAGAAAGTACGCCGTCTGGCGTCCGCCAATAAAAGCGATGCCTTTATCGGTACCGACTTCAGCTATGGGGATGTGCTGGGCTACAAACTGGGTGACTGGAAATACAGCAAACTGCCAGACGCCAAGTTCAATGGCAAAGACTGCTATGTGATCGAAGCAACACCGATCAATGATGCAGTCAAGGGTGACTTTGGCTATAGCAAACGTCGCATGTGCATCCTGAAAGACAACTTTGTCACGGCCACCATCGACATCTGGGATACCGCAGGCAATCCGCTGAAGCATATCGAGTTTACGGATATCCGCCCTTACGGCAAAACCAGACCGGGATGGCAGGCCATGAGCTCGATGGCGAAGAATCTGCAGACGCAGCATATGACACAAGTGTCCGTCAGCGATTTTACTGCCGAAAGTGCCTTGTCCGATAAGCTCTTCTCACCGCAGAGCCTAGAAAAATGAGGTTAGCTGCATATTGGATCTTTACTTGCTGCAGTAGCTTTATGCTACTGCAGCAAGCCTATGCGGATGACGGTGATATCAGTTTCCTGAGTCAGAACTCGGTCAGGGCGGATGCGTGGTCATCAGATCGTAACCTAAACTCGTTAAAAAACATTGGACAGGCGAGCTTCTGGTCCAATGGTACCGCCAAGTTTGATAACGCGACCAAGGTGCACTATGACGTGGATGTCAGTGCGACGTCGGACCATGTCGCAAGCCCGGATCATGCCAGCCTGCTGGATCGTAGTCTGCGTGAATTGTATGTGTCCTATAACTGGGACCAGACGATTTATCTGGATCTCGGTCGTCAGGTCGTGGCGTGGGGGCGGGCCGATGGGATCAATCCGACGGATAATTTATCGCCGCGTGACTTTACCCGTCTGGTCCCGGATGAGACGGATCAGCGTCTGGGCAATGATGCTCTTAAACTGACCTATATCTCGGGTTCGGGTGCCAATAAATGGACCGCGCTGTGGTATCTGCATAGTCGCTCGGATGTCATTCCGTTGCGTGCGCTGCCGGGCGTCCAGTATGAGATTGATCATACCCGTCGTCCCGAGGTTGCGGTGCGCTGGGACTACTCGAAGGATGGTCTGGATGTCGGTGCGTCTTTCTTCTCGGGGTTGGATCATGTCCCGGATCTGTCGTTACAGACGTTGTCTCCTATGGGGGTCGTGCTACAACTGAAAAATAATCCGTTGACCGTCTATGGATTTGATTTCAGCTATAACCATAACGATCTCGTGTGGCGAGGGGAGGTCGGGTATGCGCAGACGGATTCGACAGGCAGCGCAGATCTGACCCGTAAGAAAAACAACCTGACTGCGGTCATGGGACCTGAGCTGACTTTAAAGGATGCCACCTTAAGTCTGGAGGGCGTGTTCAAACACACGGAAGGTGTGCTGTCTGCCGACAGTGTGATGAACCCGATCTTGAGTGAGGTCTATCGTTATCAGCAAACGATCAGCGATCAGTATGAAAGTAACCAGTATGGCGCCATGTTGCGTTATGCGATTAACTTGCTGAATGACAATCTGAAGCTAGAGGCAACCGGGTTTTATTTCGTACCCACGCCCAATGAATTGCTGAGGATCCGCATCAATTACAGCCTCAACGATCATTGGCAGCTCAATACTGGCGCGGATCGGTTCTGGGGCCGGAATGATACGGTGCTGGGGCAGTTTCGGGATAACAGTCTGGTCTATGCCCAAGTGAGATATAACTTCTGATTCGATAGTACGTCTAAATGGATATCGCGTTTCGTTCAATAACACAGCTAAAGCACATCTTGGATGAGGTCTATCTCTGATGTTTCTGGATTTCACGGTCCTTTTAATAAATAAGGTGATTTATGGATACACTGAATACAGCAGCAAACGATCATCTCTCACGGAAGACCATACTGGTGACGGGTGCAGCAGGATTTATCGGCAGCCGACTGATTGTGGAACTGCTATTGGCAGGTCATGAGGTGATCGCTGCGCTGCGCAATGCGGCTACCAAGAAAGACAAGCTGTTGGCTTTTATTGCGGCGCAGGGCTTGTCCAATCCGGCGATTTCTTTTATTGAATATGACTTAAGCCGTGAGTTTGCGCTGGATTCGCTGTTGCCGGATGGCAAGGAAACCATCCATATCATCTATCATCTGGCCGCATCGTTTGATTGGGGCATCCACAAAGCAGATGCGCAGCAGACGAATGTCAGCGCAGGCGTGACCCTGATTGAATGGGCCGCGACATTGACCCAGCTTGAGCGCTTCATCTGGGTTGGTGGCTACCGGGTTGCCGCGCCACCGACAGAGTCGGCGGATGATCTCTATTGCAAACGCGGTGGTTATGAGGCGTCCAAGATTCTGGGGCATCAGGCGTTCATTGAGGCCTGCACCCGTCTGAATGTGCCATGGACTGCAGTACATCCGTCGACCGTGATGGATGGCTTTTATACTTATGGCGATATGCAGTACATCGGGATCGCCGAAGCCATCGAGAAACTCTATCAAGGACGCCTGCTGGCACTCCCGGGTGGCAGTGGGACCTTTTTGCCCCTGTGCAATATGCAGTATATCGTGACCTTTATGATCCAGATTCTCGCCTATGCCGAGAGCATTGGCAAAGAGTACACGCTGCTTGATCCTGCGACGCCAAAGTTCAATGTCCTGATCGGCCTTGCGGCGGAGCATCTGGGCGTAAGTGCGCCGCATCTGCAGCTTCCCAAAGCACTCTTGGAGCGACTGCCTGAGGTCTTGCTGGATGGCTCTAAAGAGCAGCTGTCTTTCATCTCTACTGATCAGTACGACGTGGCTCCGGCAGAGGCTTTGGCGTCCAAGATGGGCATCACGGACCTGATTGATATTCAGCCTTATTTCACTGCTTGGGTGGATCGTCTGATCCATACCCGGTTTGGTCGCTCTCAGGCACCTGCGCCCCGGCATTTCAGCTATCAAAATCGATACTGGACTGAAATCCATGCCAAGCAGGCGGTTGCTCCCGCGACCTCATCAGCGCTGTTTCTGCACGGTATTCCTTTTGATGGCGCCAGTTGGTCGCCGGTGATGGCACGCCTTGCCTTTGATCAGGTGGCCGTGATGGATCTGCCCGGGCTGGG
>JASLEL010000114.1 GCA_030151145.1 Aquirhabdus sp.
AAATATCACCATTGAGCTATGCGATGATAATTACATTCATGACATCGGCACTCCTACGTCAAAATTTAAATCACCTGTATAAAATCAACCTTAATTCGACAGATGCTAAATTTCTTATCATGTGCTGAAATAAATAAAGTATTTCAGCAGGTTATGATTTCGTTTATTCCTTGTGCGACACAAGTTCCCTTTCCCTGTGATAGACATACGCTTGTCATACAACACGCATAGTCTAGACTTTAATATAGCCTAAAAAAAAATCAAAACATAGTGTTATCGCTGTTTTTGTGTGATTTATATCACTAATCTGCGCTAAAACCCTTCATCAGAGCTATCGTAGCCTGTGATATGTCGTTGAAAACGATCCAGTTGTTGGCGTTCGTGTTTGTTCGGTCGATGGTCAGGTCGTGCCAGATTCAGTTGTCGCCGGCTTTCTGCCAAGAGCATCCGACGTTCGAGACTCTCTGCTGTTTCCTGATAGAGCTGCTGAGCGACCGGCGCGCTGCCCCGGATCTCGGATAAGGCGACGACCTCAATTACTTTTTCTTCCAATCCTTGGCGGATCTTGAGCTGCATGCCGACACGGATTTCTTTGCTGACTTTGACGCGCTCGCCCTGACAATGCACTTTACCGCCTTCGATGGCGTCTTTGGCCAGTGAGCGGGTACGAAAGAAACGGGCTGCCCACAGCCATTTGTCAATCCGCACGGCGGTCATCGGGATGTGCTGATCTTTACTCATCATGTCACCCCGTCAGATCATCATATCTATGAAAGACGACCAGCGATCCAGTGCCGGAAAGTGCAGACCTTGCCGCTTGGGTTGTGTGCTGTCGGGCTGTAGTATACCGAGCACGTGCAATCCAAATGCGGATGCCGCATGCAAGACAGACTCGCTATCATCAATCAGAAGTGATTCCTTGGGATCAAACGGTTTATCCTGCTGTAAGGCATGCCAGAAAGGCGCCTGTTCTTTGGCGTAGCCATAATCATGGCTGCTGATGATTTGGTGAAAATAGCCTGCCAGCCCCGTTTGCTCAAGCTTGATCTCCAATGCGTGTGGGTGAGCATTGGTCACTAGCCAGAGCGTCTTGCCCGCTGCTTGCAGGGTCGCCAGTACGTCTTCGACATCATGACGGATTGCGATACGTGTACGGTGCGCATGCTTGAGTTGCTGCAGATCCAGATTGAGCTGATCGCTCCAGTAGGGCAGTGAATACCAATTGAGCGAGCCTTCCTGCGCGCGAAAGATTGGCTGTAAGGCGTGCTGTGCCGATGCCAGATCCACGGCCTGCTGCGCCGCCCATTCTTGAATGACCAGCTCTCGCCAAAAAAAGTTATCAAAAGCCAGATCAAGTAACGTGCCATCCATATCGAACATGAAGGTCCGAAGCTGTTGCCATTGAATTCCTATAGTCATCTATCACCCATGTGTATCACGCCACAAGCGTCCAGCTATACCTTGACCGTATAGGGCTGGGCATCTTATTGAAACCGCTAAACTATTATTGAAACCTTAAATCCAAATCTTGCAAATCATATGTCGAGCCGCTAGTGTGGAATTCTTCTTTGATCACCATATAGCACACCCCATGACTGCATTATCGCCACAGACTCCCATCGATCAACTGGATTTGGACACACTTGCCCGTGGTGTGATCAATATCACCCGGCAGGCCGGGGAGTTGCTGGTGGTTTATTATAACCAACACCTGACAACAGGGATCGAGGTCAACAAAAAAGAGGATACATCACCGGTCACGGCTGCGGATATGGCGTCTCATCAGTTGATTTCGCAAGGCTTGCGTGCATTGTACGATATCCCGGTCTTATCCGAGGAGTCTGTGGATGTGAGTGCGCGGCATCAGTGGCAGCGCTTCTGGCTGGTGGACCCGTTGGATGGCACCAAAGAGTTTCTGAAGAAAAATGGTGAATTTACGGTCAATATTGCGCTCGTTGAAGCCGGTCGGGTGGTGCTGGGGGCGATTGGTGTGCCGCTCAAGCAGGATGTGTATCTGGCCCTGCACGAGACGACCCGTATGCCAGTCTTAAAGACGGCCTACCTCGTCAATGCCCAAGATCAGCGCATCACGCTCACAGGCCATCAGCTACAAGGCAAGGTATTGCGTACAGCCATGTCTCGTAGTGCTCTCGATAACAGCGACTATCGGCCTTATGTGGAGCAGCTTACGCGGGCAGGCTGGCAACTGGATACGGTCAATGCTGGCAGCGCTTATAAATTTTGTCTAATGGCATTAGGTGGTATAGATTTCTATCCCCGTCTGCATCCCACATCCGAGTGGGATACCGCTTCAGGTCAGTGCCTGCTGGAGGTTTTGGGAGGTGCCTTGGTTGATCTGCAGGGACGTGCTTTTACCTATAATCAGCGTGATCGATTGCTCAATGGTTCATTCATTGCGGTCACTGACAGTGCATTATTGCCCGACGTTTTGCCAACGCGATAAATGCATGGTTGGTATAGGCATTGACGATAGCGTGAGGTCCTGCCTTGCCTATATTTTCAAACGGTACTTTTAAAGTATGCCGACAGTTGATGAATCATGTCGTGCCAGACTGGATTGGGTTCCCAGATGGCTTTTAGGTGTTGTTCCGCTTCGGATTCGCTGATGCCCAGCAGGCGTGTCCGGTAGATATACATCAGGCTTGAGACACGCATATTCATAGCACAGTGCAACCAGACCGGCCGATCCTGCAGTGTCTGTAGCAACTGCAGCACACGTAAGGCCTGAGTGACAGAAGGCCGGTCAAAGAGCAACGGGAGCGCGATGTAATCCATCCCCAGCTCCAGTACGGCTCGGTCTTCAAGCGGCAGGGCATTGCTGGCATCGGTGAGTGCCAGATTGATCACGGTGCGAAATCCGGCATCCGCAATCCATGTCAGTTGCTCTTGCGTCGGCTGTCCTGATGTGGCAAGTCGGTCATGTATCCGCTGATAATTCAGAATGCTGGGTAATGACTCTGATTCATTAAATGTATGCTGTGCTAAAGAGGCATTTGATTCTAAAGACGTCATGATGATCCCGCGCTCAAAACATAAAAAACCATCGGCAAGTCATGAGCTTATCCGATGGTTAGTGTTTTTTAAACAGCTTAGACCGTAATCGATGGTCGATTTAGCGTTTGCCGATCACACCTTGCAGCGCCTGATGCATCTCAAGCAGTGCATTTTCGGTCGTCGTCCAGTCGATACAGCCATCGGTTACGGATTTGCCGTATTCGAGTTGAGACAAGTCCTCTGGGATATCTTGGCGACCGCCATTGATATGGCTTTCGACCATCAGACCCACGATGGAGTTGTTGCCTTCGACGATCTGCTCCGTGACGTTCTTTAAGACCAGCGGTTGCAGATACGGGTCTTTGTTCGAATTGGCGTGGCTGGCATCGATCATGATCTTGCCGCTGACTTTGGCTTTGGCTAAGGCTGCTTCGACGGCTGCAACGGAGGTCGAATCATAGTTTGGCTTGCCACCGCCGCCGCGCAGGACCACATGCGCATAAGGATTACCTTTGGTGCGAATGACTGCCACCTGACCATTGCCGTTCAGACCCAGAAAGCTGTGACCTGATGCCACAGCCTGCATGGCATTGATCGCGACCGTCATGCCACCATCCGTACCGTTTTTGAAGCCGACAGGCGAGGACAGGCCCGAGGACATCTCGCGGTGAGTCTGGCTCTCGGTGGTACGTGCACCGATCGCGGACCAGCTGATGAGATCCTGCAGGTATTGTGGGGAGTTCGGGTCCAGTGCTTCGGTTGCACAGGGCAGGCCCAGCTCATTCAGCTCAAGCAGCAGTTTGCGGCCGATATGCAGACCTTTGGCGATGTCGAACGAATCGTTCATGTCCGGGTCATTGATCAGACCTTTCCAGCCAACCGTGGTACGCGGTTTTTCAAAATAGACGCGCATGACCAGATACATGGTGTCTTTGACTTGCTCTGCCAGCGCTTTTAAACGCAGCGCATAGTCATGAGCAGCCACCGGATCATGGATCGAACATGGGCCGATGACAATAAACAGCCGTGGATCACTGCCATTCAAGATGTTACGCACGGTCTGACGACCTGCCAGCACAGTGGCTTTGGCAGCATCGGAGAGCGGCAGCTCGCTTTTGAGCTGAGCTGGGGTGATGAGGGTTTCAATCGACTCAAGGTTGATATCTTCAACCTGCTCGTCCAGATTGATGGGTGCCACAGCATATGCATCCTTTACAGGTGCAAGATCAATGGGATTGCTGCTGGCGGTTTGGATTTCTGCTGTACTGGACACGACACTTTCACCAAAAAATTCTGTTAACGACGCTTCGTTATTCATGGGGGCAAGCTATCAAGAGTACAAGGATTCACGGCTAAAAGCCAGATCATCAGGCGACTTTGTGACGCCATCGTCATGCTATGCGATGATCCATAAAAAATCCCGGATCTTCATCAGGATGATCCGGGATATATATCAGTGCTGCTTCGGATACCTTAACGCGCTGTGCCTGAGGCAATCACAGTACTTGCTCCGGCTGATATGGCGGCGGCAGGGTGGTTCACAACCGATGCCGGCACTGGCTTGGCTGGCGCTTTGGCTTTGACCGGGTTTACCATGAAGTTAATGCCTAAAAACAGCAGTGTGATGCCCAGAATCTTGCGGATATGGTGCTCGGGTAAACGGGAACTCAACAATGTGCCGATAATGATGGCCGGAATCGCACCGATCAACAGATAACCCAGCATATGGAAATCGACATTACCCGCAAACAGGTGACTGATCCCGGCAACCAGCGTCAGCAAGACTGCATGTGCCACATCCGAGCCGATAATGCGGATCATCGGCAGATTGGGGAACAGCAGCACCAGTGCCATGACGCCAAAGGCACCAGCACCGACCGAAGACAGGGTGACAAAGATACCCAGCACCACACCCATCAGAATCACCAGTGGTTTGTTTTGCAGGAGTACGGCACGATGATCGGCTGCGGCTTCTTCGGCGTTGTAATGCAGATGGGCGTGGGTCGTATCCGGCGTCAGTCCGCGACGGCGTGCAAAGTAACGCTCAATCGGCGCACGCAGGATGATCGACACGCCGGTCAGGATCAGCATAAAGCCAAGCACAATGGTCAGCAGCTTCTTATAGTCATTGGCGGACTGAAAGAAATGCCCCAAGGCCCAAGTCACGGCAAAGGATGCCGGAATGCTGCCGACTGCAAGCCAGAAGACAATCGGCCAAACGATATTGAGCTTACGTGCATGCACCAATGAACCGCAGAATTTGGAAATCGAGGCATACAGCAGATCGGTACCGATCGCCACAGGTGCAGGGACATGCAAGAGACCCATGAGGATCGGCGTCATGAGCGAGCCGCCGCCTACACCGTTGACACCCACACAGAAGCCTACAAACAGACCAGCCAAGATAAAATAAAAATCAGTCATTGCGCGTCAAATAATTTGCTTAGAGGAAATTGTGCGCAAGATTAAGCTTCTTATATTATATTTACAATTGATTAAAATTGATTTACTTATTCAATTATAGAATAAGGATGCAGATGATGGGGCTGTGGCAAGCCTTGGCAAGAATCTTTACATCTACAGATCATGCTACACTGAACCCATGGTCATTCGCATATGATCCCGCGATAATAGACCTTCCTCTTTTAAGACCTATAGAACGGATGCGGAGTTATGCTGACAATTGGTATGGTAGCTGGTGAACTGTCAGGCGATACCTTGGGTGCAGATCTGATCCGTGAAATCAAAAAAATACATCCCGACGCTACCTTTATTGGGATTGGCGGACCGCAGATGCAGGCCGAGGGGCTCACCAG
>JASLEL010000127.1 GCA_030151145.1 Aquirhabdus sp.
GTGAGACTGAAAGCGTGCATCAATCCGTGTTGGTTGCGGTTTGATGCGCGCTCCGATCCATTGCAAAGGTGAAAAAACATGATCCCGCAATCCGAACACGAGTTCTTGGCCAGTTATCAGCGTCGCGATTATGATGCGCCGCTCTTGACCGTCGATATGGCGATCTTTGCCATCATCGAGGGTCGTCTGTCTGTATTGCTGATCAAGCGGCCTAATTTTCCTCAAAAAGGTGCATGGGCGCTGCCGGGTGGCTTTCCTGATTTGACGGCAGATCAGGATCTGATGGCGACAGCTCACCGCAAGCTGCACGAAAAAACCGGCATCTCATCGCCGTATCTGGAGCAGGTGGCGACGATCGGCAATGCGAGCCGTGATCCGCGCGGCTGGGCGGTGACGGTGTTGTACTTTGCGCTGATCGACTTTCATGCCGTCAAGCAGGAGCACCTGCTGGCCGAGCACAGTCAGTGGCTCGCAGTTGAGCAGGCGGTGACGATGCCGCTGGCGTTTGATCACCACGTGCTGCTCACCACCGCGCTCGAGCGACTGGGCAGCAAGACGCGCTATACCGCGCTGCCGATCAGTCTGATGCCTGAGCATTTTACGCTGTCAGAGCTACAGCATATCTACGAAATCATCCTCGCTCAGACTCTGGATAAAAAAGCTTTCCGACGTCGCATGATCGAAGCCGGTGTCGTGGTGGAGACCGGTCAGAGCAAGATCGTCGGTAAGCGCCCGGCGCAGCTCTATTGCTATGGACTGAAGACGTTTGATTTTACGTTTCCGCGCATGTTGGAGTTACCACGAACACCGCATGCAGAGGATACGGATGAATGATTCCCCGCAACGGGAGATCCGTTGTGATCACAGTACACCGATATGCCAAGCCCACATTGCAGGAGCATGATCATGGCTGACATTAAAACTTATTTCTTTTTTAACCATATCCGCACCAACCCGAATGAGTTCATCCTCAAATATGCCAAGGGGCAATTGATCAAGTCAGGTCGGGGGCTGGCGTTCTGGTTTCGTCCCATCTCGACCTCACTTGCGGTCGTACCGGTGGATGATGCCGAAATCGTCATGCAGCTCAGCAACCGCTCGGCGGACCATCAGCAGATTATCGTGGATTGTGTGCTGTCCTTTCGTGTGGTTGATCCGGTCAAGATGGCTGATCGCATCAATTTTTCGATCAATCTGACGACAGGCAAGTATCTGGATGATCCCAAGACCAACCTGCGCAGTCTGGTCACGCAGATTGCACTGGGGCTGTCGAATGACTATTTCTTTTCCAAGAATATTGATCTGATCTTTAGTCAGGGCGCGTCTGGCTTGCGCAGCCATATCCAGGATCGGCTGAATGCTGCCAAAGCCATCACCGATCTGGGCCTCGACATCGTGTCATTCTCCGTCAATGCGATCAAAACCAGTGCCGAAATCGAAAAAGCCATGCAGACTCCGACGCGGGAAATGATCCAGCAAAAGGCCGATGAGGCGATTTTTCAGCGGCGTGCCATCGCGGTCGAGAAGGAGCGTGCCATCGCCGAGAATGAAATGGCGACCAAAATCGAGCTGGCTGCCAAGACGGCCAAGCTGATCACGCAGGAAGGTGCCAACGAGATGCAGCGCGTATCCGAGTCCGCCAAGTCGGCCCGGATCAAGGCCGACTCGCAGGCCGAGCTGTCCAACATCGCTGCGGTCGCTGCGGCGGAGCAGGTCAAGATCAAGGCCGATAGTGATGCCTATGCGATCCAGACCACGGAGTCGGCACGCCTAGAAGCCGAGCAGAAGCATCACGAGCTGTATGCAGGCTTAAGTCAGGGGACGCAGTTTAATCTGGTCTTGCAGGAGGCGTTTAAGCAATTGTCCAATGTCGAGTCTATTCAGGTTTCCAGTGCTGAGCTGACAGATATCCTGGGCAAGGTCTTCCAGCAGGCCAAGCTGGTCAAGAGTGCAGACTGAGATGGCCTCCAGACCGCGTGCGGTGATCCTGCATCGCCAGAGCCTCTACGAATCCCTGCTTGCCCGTCATGCGACCCACGGGCAAGTGGTGTTCTTTCTGCAGCAGCGGGGACTGTCGGTTGAGCCGGTGTATCAGGCGCATCTGCTGCAGGAGACGTGTATCCGCGAGATCAACAATCTTTTGCCCAGTACTTGGCGCTATGCGGGCGTTGAGCGCGGCCAACTGGATCGTTTTGATTTTTCGCCTGAGGATGTGGTGCTGGTGATCGGGCAGGATGGCTTGGTGCCCAATGTCAGCAAGTATTTGACTGGTCAACAGGTGATTGGCTTTGACCCGCTGTGCCGGACGCGGCATGATTCGACCCAGGTGATGGTCAATCATCACTATGCTCAGCTCACGGAGTTGCTTGCGCGCTTTGAGAGTGGGAGTTTGCAGTCAGAGCATCGCACCATGCTGAAAGCCCGGCTGGATGATGCTCAGATGCTGGTTGCGCTGAATGAATTGTTTATCGGTCATATTTCACATCAGTCGGCCAAATACGATATCCACTATCACAAGCAGCGCGAGTACCAGTCGAGCTCTGGCATCATCGTGGCGACAGGGACGGGCAGTACCGGCTGGATGTCCTCCCTGAATGCGCAGAGCAAAAATCCGCTCACGCTGCCTGCACCTGAGGAGCGCGCCCTGACCTTTCGCGTGCGTGAACCGTGGGTGAGTCGGCAGACGTCAGCAGGCATCACTGCAGGGCTGATTCAGGAGGATGAGTCCTTGAGTATCCTGTCCAAGATGGAGACGCAAGGCGTGATCTTTGGCGATGGGATAGAGCAGGATTTTTTGACCTTTGACTGGGGCCAGCGGGTGATCATTGAGCCGGATGAAAACACACTGAATATCTGCACCAATCGGATGTAGGGTTTAAGGTTAGTGAAGATATCCAAGCTTAACTATCTTAAAAGAACTGGAAGAAGAGGAGTCGGGTAGTCCGTTGAACGGGAGGACTCAGTGAGGTGTTGCCGAACGTTGTTTTAATGCGCACTGAGCCTGTGAATTTGACAGAGGGTTAAATTCCGGACAAATGAAATGCTGCAATCAACTTTTCAACATCCCACTCCTTGATATCTGAAACCTGTCCGTCACCAATTTCCACCAGACGCAATTCTCCGTCGGAGTTCTCAGCAATATCCATTGAATAAAACGGGGTATCCACACACCGTGCAATTTCACTGACCCGTTCCGGAATCTGATCATCCGCAGAAAATACCTGCCTGTTGAGTACAAAATATCGACGTTCGCTGTTGTTCTTGAATTTTTCAAAACGCCTCAGGCTGACGCCACCTTCAATGTTTCCCCTGAAATCAACCATAAGCCTGAGTATTTCTCTTATTTCCTCTGCATCCTTGGCCACGGACCCCCGGGAGGTCGTCAAAGACTTCACGTAATCCTTTACAAAGTAAGCGGACCACTGAAGCTGGCTGGTCAGGTTTTCAAAGTCAGCGTCGGGTGTGGTGATCATGGTTTCCGGCGTATATGCCCTACAGCGTTCATACCAGCCTGTGATATGATGGTTACGAATATAGTCTTCTGGAGACTCAAGCATCTTCTCGCCATGTGCTGTCACAGCGTTATGCAGACGGCGATACTCATCGGCGTTAAGCATCCATCCTCGCCAGATAACGGGCACATCAGGCTCAAAAGAACCCGAAAATTGATATTTTCCCATCGCCGCCCTTTCTGAAGCGAGCAACAGGCAATGTATCCCGCTGTCCCGGGCGCAAAGATACTCCTGCTCAAAAACCTCATCCGGACTGTCCAGATTCAGATAGTTATCAGGGTAGACAATCTGCATGGGTAGCACCTCATATCATCCGTTAATTAAATGAGAATTTATCTTATTCATTGATCTATAAAAACTTCAGATGTAATTTTACATGACTGCATGAATGGATTGATAGTGAATGAATATTTGATGGTCCTAAGCGTGGTGTAACCGCACGAGATGCTTGGCGTAGCGACTTCATATCGAACAGCCCTCAAAAGAGGGCTGTTCG
>JASLEL010000157.1 GCA_030151145.1 Aquirhabdus sp.
GCCCAATTCTTCACACCAGATGCACCGAGGCTGTGGTTTCATCTCTTCACATGGGTGGCTGGCGCGCATCATACCTTGGGACCCGGGTCGGTTGAGGTGGTACAGCACACCGTCTATACACAGTCACGTCTGGCGATGCTCCTGCATACTGCGGCGGGTGGCACGGCGATTTTGCTATTCTCGCTGCAGTTCTATATGCCATTTCGGAAGAAATATCCGCATATCCACCGGGCGATCGGCAAGCTGCTGATCGTCATCGTGATCTTGTCCATGATCGGCAGTATGACTTTTCTCATCCGCACCGGACCAACAGAATCCTTCAATGGTTTGCCGTTCTATCTACAGCTCTGGTTGCTGGCATTGGGAACGCTGATTTCTGCCGTCGCGGGTGCGATTGCGATCAGTCAAAGACAGGTGAAAATGCATCAGGCGGCAATGATCTTTTGCTTCACCTTGCTGCTGTCTGCACCAGTCTTAAGGATCGAGTGGCTCTTTATCGGCGGGCTGCTGGATGTGACGCATCAGGTGTCTAATTTTTATAGCGCATTGATCTTTGGCTACTTGGCGGTACCCTGCGCCATCGCCGCCACACGACTCACGGATGTTAGAAAACCGGCACCTTTGTCTGTGGATTTCACCGGATTTAATACCATGGATCGTGTGATCATGGGTGCAGGTATCGTCGCCACTGTCGCCCTTGCTGTGAAATATGCCTCAACGATCGATACTCTGACCGGTCCGGCGATCTGTGTGATGGTGTTGGCCATGGTGACACTTGCGGCTTATTACGCCGCATGGATAGCATCTGTGCGGCGCAATAATGCGATCGCCGTGAAAGAGTGGCGGATGCATATCCGGGCTTATTTTATTTCGCCGCTGGTTCTGCTGGTTTTCTGGCAAGTCCTCGGTGTCTTTACCAGCGCATCCGAGGCGTTTGACGCAGCCAGCTTTACTGCGCCAGCGCTCACCTTTGCGGCGGGTTATTTAGTGATGGCGATTTCCCGCAAAGTGAATTATGGTCAGGTGAGTGCGAGCAGATCATCCGTCTAGATACGCGCTATGACATGCCTGCCATGAGGTTGCCAAGGTCATGATGGTACCATTAAAGTTCTTGCAGTTCCCCATCCAGTATCTGGATGTGTGTGATGCGCTGATCCGTGCGCGGGGCGGTGATCTGCAGGATTTTCACCGTCAGTGTGGCGTAAACCATGGGGATCTGCTGAAGCAGACTGGCATGATTGATGGTGAGCAGCTCTTGCGGGCGTATACGCTGACGCAGTCTTACTGTACAGCGGATCGTCCGGCGGTGCTGCAAATCTTGGAGCATTTCCCGCTCACGGCGCACGGGATGCTAGGGATGCTGGCACTGGCGTCGCGTACGCTGGACGATGCGATCAATGCGGCGATCGAGTTCTTTCCGTTGATGATGCCTGCGTTTGACGTGACCCGGCAGCATATCGGCAATCAGGTACACCTGAACTTTGAGCGGGTGACGGACTTTGGCACGCAGAATGCGTTCTTTACCGAACTGGTGATGGGCGCGCTGCATAACATCATGCCGTTCCTGCTCACGCCCATGGATGAGGTTTGTGTCCGATTCACGCATGGCGTTGAGGGTGAGCCTGCCCTCTATGCGGATTTTTTTCATCTTCAGATCCAGCATGATGCAGACAAGAATTGCATCGTGATCCCGCGTGCCTTACTGGAAACGCCGATCATGACCCAGAGTCCGACGCTACAGCGTTTGTTGGCGGAGGATCTGCGCGCACGCTTTCAGGCGACGCATCAGAAGCCTGTGAGCCAGCAGGTGAAGCGGTTGCTGAGGCTGTATCTGGATGAGTATCGGGTGATCGATACTGAGTCGGTGGCTCTGGGCCTGCATCTGTCGTATCGAACGCTGGTACGCAGGCTGACGGATGAAGGAACGACCTTCCGGCAACTGTTGGATGAGGTGAGTATGGCTTATGCCGAGGAGTTGCTGGGCAAGACGTCGAAATCCATAGCGGAGATTGCGCAGCGGCTGGGCTTTAGCAATTCGGCCAACTTTGCCCGGACCTTTAAACGTGTGACAGGCAAGACGCCGTCCATGCTACGCCTACCGTCAGGTGCAAGAAATGTGCTTTAAATAGCAAGGGATTTACAAGCAGAGATTTAAAACGAGTGATTTAAAAAAGCACTGACCGGCCCATCCGATCAGTGCTTTTTTATGCAAGACGGAGGCTCAGCCCTTGCGGAACTCTTCGTCGAAGTTATGCAGGCTGGACAGTGTATCGACCCAGGGCAGTTTGCTGGAGCAATGGATATTGGCTTTCGGGGTCAGGCCCTCGTGATCGTCTAGGGTGCCGAGGTAGACAAAGGAGAGACCGGGATGGAGTTCTGGATTGACATTGTAGATGGCGGAGCCGCAGGAGGTGCAGAAGTGCTTGGTGGCGCGCTCGGTCGCATCATAGGTGGCGACTTTGTCTTTGCCTGTCGTCAG
This sequence comes from Aquirhabdus sp., assembly GCA_030151145.1. GTDB lineage: Bacteria > Pseudomonadota > Gammaproteobacteria > Pseudomonadales > Moraxellaceae > Aquirhabdus. Next base: position 2,480 of record JASLEL010000157.1, read on the forward strand.
GCCGAAATGATCGTCACGGACGACCACATAGGATGAGAACGCCGCACCGCTCATCTGGCGACACTGGGTGCAGTGACAGTTGACCACGGTCAGGACATGCTGGATGTCGAATGTGACCTGACCACAGAGACAGGAACCTTGCATGGCGATTTCTCCTTATTGGTTATAAACGCTGGTCATATCAGCATAAAACCAGCATAGCCATGCGTCGGGCTGCATACCAGACGCATGATGCGGCGAGTGCTGTAATCCGTCACGCCTTCGCCAGAATCTCCCGCAGTACAAACGGCAGGATGCCGCCGTGATTGTAATAATCCACTTCGATCGGCGTATCGATGCGCGACAGCAGCACTACCTCCTGCGTCGATCCGTCGGCTCGGGTGATCTTGAGCGTGATATCGGACTGCGGTGTCATGTGATCGTTGACGCCCACCAGCTCGAAGGTCTCATCACCCACCAGCTTTAAGCTCTGGATCGAGTCTGCGCCTTTGAACTGCAGTGGCAGCACGCCCATACCGACCAGATTGGAGCGGTGGATACGCTCAAAGCTGCGTGCGACCACGGCTTTGACGCCCAAGAGCTGCGTGCCTTTGGCCGCCCAGTCGCGGCTGGAGCCGGTACCGTATTCTTCGCCTGCAAAGACGATGGTCGGCACACCGCGCGCGATATAGCTCATGGCGGCCTCATAGACCGTGGTCTGCTGACCGTCCTGCAGCGTAAAGCCGCCTTCGATACGCGAGCCGTCCTCACGTGGAGGGAGCATCAGATTCTTGACCCGCACATTGGCGAAAGTCCCACGGATCATGATGTCGTGGTTACCGCGACGTGAGCCGTAGGTGTTGAAGTCGGTGACCGCGACATCGTGCTCGGTCAGGTATTTGCCCGCTGGCGTGGTGGCGCGGAACGATCCGGCAGGTGAGATATGGTCGGTCGTGACCGAGTCACCTAAGATCAGCAGTGCACGTGCGCCCTTGATCGCCGATACGGGTGGCGGCGTCATGCCGAAGCCTTCAAAGAACGGTGGGCGTGCAATGTAAGTTGAGGTCGGCCAAGTGTAGACATCGCCATGTGCGCTCTGGATGTCGTTCCACAGGTCGTTGTCTTTGGTGAAGTCGGAATACTTCTCCCGATAGACCGCTGGGTCCTGTGCGTAGGGCAGGAGGGCATTGATCTCAGCGGATGAGGGCCAAATGTCTTTGAGATAGACCGGCTGATCGTCGTTGCCGACGCCTAGGGGCTCATGGGTAAGGTCGATATTGACCTTGCCTGCGATGGCAAAGGCCACGACCAAGGGTGGTGATGCGAGGAAATTGGCGCGGATATTAGGGTGAATCCGCGCTTCAAAGTTGCGGTTCCCCGACAGCACGGCGGCGGCGATGATGTCATTTTCCACAATCGCATCGTTAAACTCTGCCGCGAGGTCCCCGGCATTGCCAATACAGGTGGTACAGCCGAATGCCGCGACGTTAAAACCCAACTGATCTAAGTACGGCTGCAGTCCGGCAGCAGCGAGGTATTCAGGCACCACGCGTGAACCGGGGCCGAACGAAGTCTTGACGCGCGGATGCACCGACAGGCCTTTTTCCACCGCTTTCTTGGCCAGCAAACCCGCACCGAGCAGGACGCTGGGGTTGGAGGTGTTAGTACAGGAGGTGATGGCGGCGATCAGCACGTCGCCATGGCCCAGATCCATATATTCTTCCGCCATCGGCGGTGGCAGGTCATCGGCGGTGGGGCGATTGGCGATCATATCGGCTTCGCCACGGATGATGCGGCCGTGGTATTCGGATTTGTGCAGGTTTTCAATCGCGGCACGGTGTTCGCGCTTGGTCAGGTAGCGCAAGTGCAGGTCGGCGGCGTGTTTGTTAAAGCCGTTCTCTGTCAACGGTGCGCTAAACAGGCCGTCGAATGAGCTGGCCATATCGGTCAATGGAATCCGATCTTGCGGGCGCTTGGGTCCGGCGAGCGACGGTACAACGCTGCTCAAGTCCAGATGCAGGGTCTTGGTGTAGTTGAGCTCCCCCGCTTTGGGGATGCCAAACAGGTTCTGTGCCTTGAAATAACGCTCAAAGGCATCGACTTGGGCCGGGCTGCGACCCGTCGCACGCAGATAGTCGACGGTGACATCATCGACCGGGAAAAATCCCATGGTGGCACCGTATTCGGGTGCCATGTTGGCGATGGTGGCGCGGTCGGTGAGGGACAGCGAGGCAGTGCCTGCACCGATATATTCGACGAATTTACCCACGACTTTTTCTTTGCGCAGCATCTGGGTGATGGACAGTACGAGGTCGGTGGCGGTCACGCCTTCGTTTAACTTACCTGTCAGCTCAACCCCGACCACATCGGGCGTGAGGAAATACACCGGCTGACCCAGCATACCGGCTTCGGCTTCGATACCGCCCACGCCCCAGCCGACGACGCCGACAGCATTGATCATGGTGGTATGCGAGTCGGTGCCGACCAGCGTATCGGGAAACAGCACGCCTGCGCGCTCCTGCACCCCGTGAAAGAGGTATTCAAGGTTCACCTGATGCACGATACCAAAGCCGGGCGGCACGACGCCGAAGGTATCAAAGGCCTGCATGCCCCATTTCATGAACTGGTAGCGTTCGTTGTTGCGTTTAAACTCCAGCTCCATGTTTTTACGCAGGGCATCATTGCTACCGTAGTAGTCTACCTGTACCGAGTGATCGACCACGAGGTCAACCGGCACCAGCGGCTCGATGGCTTTGGGGTTCTTGCCCATGGTGGCGGCGACATTGCGCATGGCGGCAAGGTCGGCAAGCAGCGGTACGCCGGTAAAGTCTTGTAGCACCACACGGGCGACGACAAAGGGGATCTCGGCGGTGCGTTCGGCATTTGCCTGCCAGTTGGCGAGCTCTTTGACATGCTCTTCGGTGATCTTTTTGCCATCGACGTTGCGCAGGACGGCTTCGAGCACGATGCGGATGGAGACGGGCAGTTTGGATATCGGGCCTATACCGGTGGATTCTAGCGCCGGCAGCGAGTAGTACTGCTTACTGGTGCCATCGTTTAAGGTCAGGGTGTGCAGGGTAGAGGACAAAGCGGGCGACGACATGATAACCTCCGGTGTGATCTGGCGTTGGGCAAGAGAAGCCGTAAGACAAACATGGCTACGATGGCATATCTCCACTCACGAGGGGAGATGGCTATCGTATGATGGAATTGCGGTTTTTTTGAGCATGGACTGATTCTACGCCTGATCGGAGGCGAAAAGGATGCTTGGGTGACGGCAGATTGTTTTCTTTATGCAACGGTCGTCATATTTACGGCGTATTGTACGCGGGGGCCGGGCGGTGCGCGGCTTGTTCTGTATTTTCAGTATCGTAACGGCGCTGTGTCAGAGGCCGGATGAACAACAGCATAAAACGAGTTATTCATGAGCATGAGTTTTACACATACCATTACTGTTCCCCAGAGTCCGGCGCAGGTCTTTGCCGTGCTGGATGATCTGTCTGTGGCTCCCCAGTGGCTGGAGAAATGCAAGGGCCTAGAGAAAGTCAGTGCAGGTCCAAACGCCAAAGGCACACAACTGCTGTATACCTACCATGAGATGGGACATACCGGCACGATGGAGGGGGAGATCGTGGCGTATGTGCCGAATGAGCATATCGCATTTCACTATGACAGCCGCTTGCTTGCGATTGATGCAGACTTTGTCATCACGCCTGACGGTGATGGGGCAAGTGTCTCCTATACCATCAGCATGGCCACCAAGAATATGGTCGCAAAACTGATGCAGCCCGTGATCCGCCGTGATCTGCCGACCCAGACCGTGAGTGCATCAGAAGCCTTGCGTGATTTTCTGGCACGGCGTTATGCGTAAAGCCGTGCATGCCGGATGGGATGTATGCGTCTAAAATAAACCGGAGGGCGTGATGAAACGATTTGTTTATCTGTATAGCGGTCTAGATCGTCCGACAGCAGATATTCCAGCGGAATATCTGCAATTGTGGATGGCGTACTTTGCCAAATTAGGTCCTGCGCTGGTGGATCATGGTGCCCCTTTTCAATCTGAGGGTCGTGCATTGGGGACTGCGAGCGGTGATTTGAATATCGCTACGGGCTATAGCGTGATACAAGCGGCATCGCTGGATGCGGCAGTGGCGCTGACTGAGGGCCATCCGATGCTCATCCATGGCGGTGGTGTGACGGTGCTGGAGTGTATTGATCTGTCGGGTGCGCTACGCTGATCTCGTCATTGCCCATCAAACGATTTCATATACAAAAGCCCGGTGATATGACCGGGCTTTTTGCATTTTGTTTATGGGGGGCTTGCTGTTGGGTCGTTCGTGAGGGGTATTCAGAGCGCCCAGAAGCCCAGATGGCCTAAGCTATTGGCCAGTTTCAGACGGGCGATCTGCCAGTTGGACTGGGCTTGTATGCGCTGTGATTTGGCTTTGGCCAGCGCATTCTGGGCGCTTAAAAGCTCGACCATGGTGCCGACGCCGGCTTTGTAGCGTCCGGCGGCGATCTGGTAGGAGCGATCAGCATTGCTGACCAGTGTCTCGGTCACTTGCAGGTTTTCGGTTTCGGTCGAGAGATTCTGATAGTTCTGCCAGACATCCAGCGCGACCTGCTGCTCGCTCTTGTCGAGCTCGGCCTGTTTGCTCTCCAGCTCTGCTTCGGCAGCGCGGACTTTATAGGTGTGGTTAAAACCGTCGAAGATCAGCACTTTAAGCTGCACGCCGACCAGACTGTTGCGTGTGTCGGTATCGGCGGGTGGTGGTCCGGCCTGATGGTCGCGGTTCATATTGCCGATCAGCGACAGCGTGGGACGACCTTCATCGCGTGTGGCACGGACGGATGCGCGGGCGGCTTCGACCTTGGCGGCAGCGGCGATCAGACCGGGGTTTTGCGCTTTGGCATCGGCGATCAGCAGATTGACCGATTTGACAAAGCTGGTATCGGGCAGGCTGCTGGCGCTGGAGATCACCGTGACCGGTGTGCTGGCATCCAGTCCCATGCGCATGGCGAGTTCACCCTGTGTGTTTCTCAGTTCGCCATAGGCTTTGACACGGTCGAGCTGGGCCTGCGACAGATTGGTCTGGGCCTGCAATTGGTCCGAGAGCGTACCTACACCAGCCGTGTATTTGGCATTGGCTTCGGCGAAGCTTGCACGCGCCAACGTTTCTGCCTCCGTGGTGGCATCCAGCGTGGCCTGTGCCGTGACGGATTTGTAATAGGTCTGGGCGGTCTGCAGAAAGACTTTCTGCAGGGTCTCGTCCTGCGAGGCATTGGCGGCGATCAGGAGCTGCTTGGCCTGATCGAGATGGGCGCGGCGTGCGCCAAAGTCAAACAGCACCCAACTGGCATTCAGGCCGAGACTACGGGTCGTCGTCTTGGCGTTATAGCTTAAGTAAGGTGTGTCTTTGACCTGATAGCTGTTGGGACCCCGGGTGTAGCTGGCATCCAGCTCAACGGTCGGCAGGTAGGCGGATTTGGCGATCCCGACCTGCGCGGCCTGCGACTTGACCTGCGCCCAGACCTGATGGGTCTCAGGATTGTGACAGAGGGCATGCTCGACGGCCTGCAAGAGGTCAATGGTGGTCTGATCGGCGACGACTTGCATGCAGGGGTCATTGGACGATGAGGCGGCGATGGATGGCCTGCTGCGGATGACTGGGGCGACAGGTCGGGTGATCGCGGGGATCGTTGGGGCGCTGATGGGGGCCGGCGTAGTGACCGATGCGGTTGTCGCGATCTGAGCCGTGTTGATCCGAGCTGTATTAATCCGAGTGCTGTAGGTCTGCGTATCGCCGGTCTGTGTATTGCCTGTCGCTACGGTCGTCTGTTGGGCTGGTCGGGGCTGATCGGGTACTGTCACGCGAGATGTGACTGGTGCAGGTTGGGACTGTGCAGGAGCTGTTATCGCGTTGGTGGCCCGCGTGACGCTAGGGGTGGTGCTCTGGGCGCTCTTTGGGCTGCTTTGAGATGCGCTTGGGCTGGCCGCGAAGGGCGTGCTGACCGCCGTATTTACTGTCTTGGTGCTATCTTGGGCGTCATATGCAGGGCTATGGGTCGAAGCCGTGCGCTGGGCTGCGCTCTGGATGTCATCGTTCGTCAGGACATCGGTCCGTCCGCTGGGTGGAGTCGCCTGTGCTGTCGCGACGCTGCGTTGTGGTGTGGCAACGCCGAAGCTGGTTGTCGTAGCGCCTGCCTTAGGTGCGGGCTCTGCTGGCAGTGCCTCCGGTGTGTTGACCGGGCCGCCAAACGGGGTGCCGTTCAGCGAGACATCGTTATCGCTACGGGTCTTTTTACGCGTTGGCAGGGGTAATGCTTTGGCAGGCGTGGGCGAATAGAGATTGTGCGTGCCAAAGGGATCTTTGGCGATGGCAAAAGGATCCAGCGCACAGGTTTCGCCTGCGATGATCAAGAGCATACCCGCCATGAGAGGCCGATAGCCCCCCGATCCTGATCGCAGGCTGCTGCCGCTCCTCTGTGGCGGCTTCCGCTTATGCGCCATGAGCGGGTCCACCTGCGGTTTGCAGTTGCTGGATCAGGGCGTCTTGTACCACCACGCCGCCTGTCAGAACGATGACACGGTTGGCGCTGGCAATGGTTTCCGGGCGATGCGCAATGATGATGCGGGTAATCGACAGCGATTTGACGGCAGCATTGACCTCATGCTCTTTGGCGATGTCCAGATGGCTGGTGGCTTCGTCCAGAAAGAGAATCTTAGGGCGTTTATACAGCGCACGCGCAAGCAAAATACGCTGCTTCTGACCGCCAGACAGCACGGTACCCATGTCGCCGACCAGCGTGTTGTAGCCCATCGGCATGGCGGCGATTTCGGGGGCAATGGCCGCAAGGATTGCGCATTGCTCAATCCAGGCCTGATCGGGCTGGGGATCAAAGAAGCTGATATTCTCGGCGATGGACCCCGCAAACAGCACGTCATCCTGCAGCACGGTGCCGACGATGCGGCGCAGCGCCGAGATGCCCATTTGGTGGATGTTGATGCCATCGACGATGATGTGGCCTTCGGTCGGGGGCAGCACACCGAGCATGACATTCATCAGTGTGGTCTTACCGCAGCCTGAGGGACCGACGATGGCGACGGATTCGCCGGACTTGATGGCAAAGCTGATGCCATTCAAGACATACGGCTCCTGCTCGCTGTAGCGATAGCGCAACTGGTTTACTTCGATGGTGGGTGCGGCAGACGCTGGCGAGTCGGGCTGGTCGCCGTAGATGGGTTCAGGCTCGGTCAGCACGATGTCGGCCAGACGCTCGCCTTGCAACTGCAGCATTTTGACTTCGACGAATTTGTCGATCAGGGCACCGACACGACCGTCAAACTGGCCTTTGTACGCCATGAACGCCATCAGCGCACCGACCGTAAAGTGACCGTCCAGCACCATGCGTGCACCAAGCCAGGTGATCAGGATATTTTCGACACCAAACAGCAAGCCATTGAACAGGCGAAAGAGGATCTGCAGCTTCTGCGTGCGCAGACCCGCATTGGTCTGATCAACCAAGAGCGTGAGCCATGTCGAGCGCCGCTCATCCTGCCGCTCAAACAGCTTGATGGCCTTGATGCCGCGGATGGTCTCCATGAAATGGCTTTGCTGCTTGGCGCTGTGAATGATCTGCTCTTCGGTAGCGGTGCGCAGCGGGCGATACCAGAGCCAGCGGCTGATGCCATAGAGCGTCATGGCGATGATGGCGATCCAGCCCAGCAGTGGTGCGTAGATAAACATCATGATCAGGGTAATGATGGTCATCAGGCCATCCAGAATGGCCTCCAGAAAGGTCGAAGTCAGCGTGTGCTGGATGCTGTCGATTGAGCCAAAGCGCGAAATCACATCGCCCAGATGGCGCTTTTCGAAATACTGCACAGGCAGGCGCACGAGATGGCTGAAGACGTTGGCACGCCACTGCACATTCAGCGTGGTACCCATATACATGATGACCCATGAGCGGATCAGCGAGATGGCCTGCTGGAGCAGCATGAGCAGACCAAAGCCGACGGCGAGCGTCGTGAGCAGGTCACGGTCGGCGGTGACGATGACATGATCGATTACCCATTGCATATAAAACGGGCTGACAATCGCAAAGACTTCCAGCGCCAGTGCCAACAGCAGGATCTGACCCAAAGATGCCCATAGACCGCGTACGAGGCCCATGAGGTTGCGCAGCTTGATCTGCTGGACTTTGGATTCGGGTTTAAATTCGGCGTTCGGCCAGAGTTCGAGTGCGACGCCAGTAAAGGATTTGGACACTTCGTCCAGCGTGAGTTTGCGGATGCCAAAGGCCGGATCATGAATGGTGACGTGTCGACCGTGGACTTCTTTCAGCACCACAAAATGGTTGAAATTCCAGTGCAGGATACAGGGCAGCTTCAGCTCGCCCAGATCTTGCAGCTCCAGCTTGAGCGGACGGGTGTTCATGTGCAGTTGACCCGCGATCTGCATCATGTCTTTTAAGGTGACGCCTTTTAGAGAGATCGGATAACGACGACGCAGACTGGCGAGGTCGGTGCGATAGCCATAAAAACCCGCCACCATGCCCAGACAGGCCAAGCCGCATTCGGTCGCTTCGGTCTGCAGGAGCAGCGGCAGCTTCTTGGATAACCCGAACGAAATCTCATCTAGAAATGACATTGTGATTTTACTCATCTGTTCTATAAGGCCCCGGGCATCACATGGCGGACGGGGCTTGAATATGCCGATATGGGCACTTTGGCGTATCGGTGTTGATCTTGTTATGTGTGGTCAGACGCCATCAGGGGCCGGACCACGGGATTAATTGTTTGCTTATAGTTTGCCGGTGATGCTGTAGAGCGGATCGAGTACCCATTCAT
>JASLEL010000243.1 GCA_030151145.1 Aquirhabdus sp.
ACGCACCGCCCCAGTCAAAATGACACGACTATCCACACGCGTAGATGCAAATGAGGTCGGCATGGTCTCTGAAATGGCAGACGCAGCGCCCGTATTCACCGCAGACCCATCGACGGTATGCCGAGCCATCCAGCAGCCGCGCAGGAGCAGCAATAGCAAAATCAGGGCAATAAGAGCTACCCACCACAACTTTTTCATTATGTACTCCACATCTAAATTATAATTAAGCACATACCCATTCCATGGGAATTTATCCGCCGAGCTAAACCAGGTCAGCGATGAGATGACGTGTTTTTCCATAAACACCTGCCACCTCCATACCACACAGACTGCTGGATCTTGCGGGCATCTCGCCCAGCGCGCCATTGACAGCCTCAAGACTTGAATCTACCTCCGGCAGTCACCTCAAGCAAGAGTCATGCATAAAAAAAGATCAATGATGCAAGCACCTGCACCCTCGCCGCGACATCTCTTGCGTCGATTGATCTTTATCCACGCCCAGAATCGCCTAGAATCGCCTAAAGGATACGCAAGCAACCCTTTGTCCGTCTAAAATCTGAATCGAAGAGGTTTAAAAAAGCATCAGCAACCGTCTATCATATACAGCCGACCGCGCCGCACGCCGACCGGACATAAGGCAGCAATCGACCATGCAGCCATGCATGCGCGACCCATCAGACCGGCAACTGCCCGATGAGTGACAAAGCAACCGAGGTGACTGTGGAAATCAGACAGGCTGAATTAGACGATGTAGCCGGGATTGCCCCGCTGTTTGATGCGTATCGCATGTTTTATCAGCAGACATCGGATCTTGCGCTTGCCAGCAGCTTCCTCACTGAACGCATCAAGCATGATGAGTCCGTCATTTTTGTCGCGCAGGATGACAACGGCGACTATCTGGGCTTCGTCCAGCTCTACCCGACCTTCTCCTCCGTCTCCGCCCAGCGACTCTGGATTCTGAACGACCTCTATATCGTTCCGAATGCCCGCGGGCACAAAGTCGCCACCGGCCTGCTCAATCAGGTGCGCGCACATGCCATCGCCACCCGCGCCAAAGGCATTACCCTCAGCACTGCACGCATCAATCTGCCTGCCCAACGCCTGTATGAATCATTCGGCTATATCAAAGATGCGGATTATTATGACTACTTCCTGCCCACGCAGGGGCTGTCGAGTTAATCCTATATTTTTGTCTAAAATCAGCAAAATAAAGCCCATCACCCCCACCTGATCTGCCTCTTTTTCGTCAAATTACACCATCCGGCCAATCAAAGAGTCATAATTGCACGCTAAGCTTGTGGGTTTATGGCTGTAGATCCGCTGTGATGCACATCACGGGATTCATGATCTTGAGCCGCCCCCGATTCCGTATTCTGCCTGAGAGCCTGTGTCCTTATGTCTCACATCCACTCCAAAGAATTCGCCCTGCTCATGGCGCTGCTCATGTCGGTAGTGTCGTTTTCGATTGACGCCACCCTGCCTGCGCTCGGTCATATCGGGCAGACCTTCGCCGTCAGCGATCCCAACCACGTGCAGTGGGTCATCACCGCCATCTTCTCCGGTATGACCATTGGTCAGTTGATCGCCGGTCCCCTGTCGGATGCCATCGGTCGTAAGCGCATTCTCTTCTCCGGCATCGGGATTTATTTCCTTGGCAGCTTCCTCTGCTATACCACCGATAGCTTTACGCTCTTTCTGCTGGGGCGTTTTATACAAGGGATCGGCGTATCGGGGCCCTATGTCGCCTCCATGTCGGTCGTCCGTGACAAATACAGCGGTGAGATCATGGCTAAGGTCATGTCGATCATCATGATGGTCTTTATGATCGCACCGGCAATCGCGCCCAGCATCGGTCAGGCCATCATCTCAGTGGCGGGCTGGCGCACGATCTTTCTGGCCTATATCCTCTATGCGCTCGCGGTCGCAGGCTGGATCGCCCTGCGGCTTGATGAGACGCTCGCCCCTGAAAACCGTATCCCCATGAAGCTGAAAGCCTTCGAGGAGGGTTTTCACGAAGTGATCAGCAACCGCACCACCATGAACTACATGGTCTGCACCGGTCTGTGCTTTGCCGGGCTCATCGCCTATCTCGGGATGTCACAGCAGATCTTTATGCAGCAGCTTGGGCTATCCGGTCGTGGTTTTAGTCTGTGCTTTGCACTGCTTGCACTGTTTATGGGTATTGCTTCCTACACCAATACGCGTCTGGTCGCCCGCTACAGCATGCGGACCATCTGCATCCGTGCGATGGGTACGGTCGGCGTGGCATCCTTGCTGTTCATGCTGCTGCAACTGGCTGGTATGACGGTGACGCTGCCGATCTTTATGATCTATGCCTGGGTGCTGTTCTCGGCATTTGGCATGATTTTCGGCAATCTGAACGCCATCGCCATGGAGCCGATGGGTCATGTGGCGGGAATGGCTGCCGCCATCATCGGTGCCGCCTCGTCGGTGCTGTCGCTCGCACTCGCCACCATCATTGGTCAGATGTATAACGGCACCCTGATCCCACTGGCAGGTGGTTTCTTTCTGCTCTGTGTGGCGTCGTTCCTGATCATGCGCGGCGAGCGTCACTGGCATGAGCAGCAGATCAAGGTCGATGCCTGATCAACAAAGTGTGCTATTGCCTTTTGCAGGGACGCTGAGCGCAACTGTCCCTTGCGTCGCTGTGAAGCAGTGCTTCACTGATCGCTCCTCAGGATGGCGAGTTTTGCGCGAAAAAGGGCTTTTGCCGACGATTGGCCAGTCAAAAGTAAGGCCTGCGGCAGGCCACACCATAAAAAAAGCCCCACAGTAGGAGCTACTGCGGGGCTTTTTCACTGCATAGCGTTTATACCACCACCTCAATCACCGCCGTATACGGCGCAACATCCTCGCGCAAGTGCACCCGCACCGGCAGAAAACGCTCAATCATCGCCGCCTGCGTGCGCGTATGGTCACTGATATGACGGCAACTCATCTGACCGCCACACCCCAGCGCCATGGGCAAGAGCAATTGATCCGCCAGATGCTCATCCACCGCATCCGGTGCTGCCAGATAGCGTTTTACATCCCGTACCAGTCCCCTTGCGATCTGCTCAGCCAGCTTGCCGACCTCACCCAATGCGGTAAAGACCTCGGTATGTTGCGCGTAGACCACCTCGACCATCACAGCATTGCCCTGACTACGGCTGTCATAGAGCGATAGTGGCCCTTGACTGGTCAGGTCCAGCTTCTGTGCCAGCGCCTTCAGCTCGCGCTCGGCTATGTGCCATTCGAGGTTGACCACACCGGCTTTGGCATGGATCGCCTGATGGTCACCCCGCTCAAGCAAGGTAAGCGACTGTCTGTCTAGCCAAGGCTGCACCGTTAATGTCACCTCGCCGCCGCCCAGCGGAAAGAAGCCTGAACGTAATACACTCACATCCGCAGTGATGCCCATCTTTGCCACCGCAGGCAGGAAGCCATGCTGGATAAAGTCTACCGTTGGCGCCATAGGATTATGTGTCCCACCTTCGAGGCGTACTGTGCTGGCCTGCTCCTGCATCAGCAGCACAGGCAATACCGTCTGCAGCACGAGCATGGTGCTGCCTGCCGAGCCGATGGCGAAGTGATAGTCACCCGCCTTTACTGCTCCGGGTATAAAAGTAAGCTCGGTACTGCCGAGGTCAGCGCCTGTAACGATGGCCTGCCCGATAGTCTGTGCCGCATGCACGCAGACCAGATGCTGGCGCATGAGGCCAGGTTTCTTGCGTCCGGCGCGGATGTTGCTGAGGCGGAAGGGCCGTCCGGTAATCAGCGAGAGACTCAAGGCCGTCCGTAATATCTGTCCACCGCCTTCGCCGATGGACCCGTCAATGTGAAGCATGTTTACACTCACGATCTTATGTCCACTCTAAATATCAATCCACTAGAAATCTCTCGCACACTAAAATGCGAACCATCAAACTCATCTAGAGCAAACTTTGGATTCTCAGGAAAAATCGCTCTTTGCGCTAAAATTTGCTTTTGTATATCTTCAAAATTATTAACAAAGCTGTTCTGGTAACTATCTAATAATCTAGAAAGTTGCGCATGACCCAAAGCCACCTCAGCACTCAAACCAGAAGCAACCACACCACCTCCTGCAGAGAAAAAAGCCTCCCCTTTGATATCAACTATATAATTACCGTTCTTTTTCCTGAGGGTAGCTACCTCACTATCAGAAAGACAGCTTCCAGTAACACCGTTTGCTCTAGTTAATAAATGTGGCCAATTTTCATACACTATCTCCAACATTTTCTGCCGAGACCACCCTCCATGCTGATTAATCTCCAGAAAGTATGCGTTCTCACTATCAAAACAACTAAATAACAATGGACCTGTCCTTTTAATAAAGCCATTTCTCTGTCTTACTACCCCAAGATGTAAATGATAAATATTCCAATCATTTAACAAAGAATCATTTTTAAAAGGTTCCTCCACAGATCTACTCAGGTATGGCGTTAGACAGTGACCTGCCTTAATTCTATTTTCTAAAAGTGCCAACCCCACTAAGCACTCATGAGGACAAGTAAAGCCTTTAGCCTTCAAAACTTTTCTAGGAATATCTGGTATTATTCTTTTTTGGACGTTTAAGTATGCAAGCACGACCTCATCGTCTGATAGACCCTTAACAGAACAACCAAAAGCAACTAATTCTTTGGCATATTTCTTAGATATGTCTCTAAAAAAGTTTACATGCTCAAGCCCTTCAACCATCATCTTTAATCCATAAACTAATAGATAATTTACTTCAGCCTTTCACACACACCACCTGCCGCAGCGTATACACCACCTCGACCAGCTCACGCTGCGCATGCATCACGGCATCGATGTCCTTGTACGCCGACGGGATCTCATCGATCACCGCCTCATCCTTACGACACTCGACGCCTTGCGTCTGTGCGATCTGATCCGCGACGGTATAGCGCCGCTTGGCCTCAGTCCGGCTCATCACCCGCCCTGCACCATGCGAGCACGAGCAGAAGGAGTTCTGATTCCCCAGCCCACGCACGATGAAGGACTTGGCCCCCATCGAGCCGGGGATGATCCCGTACTCACCCAGTCGCGCCCGTACTGCGCCTTTACGCGTCACCAGCACCTCTTCGCCGAAGTGCAGCTCGCGGTCCACATAGTTGTGGTGACAGTTCACCGCCTCGACTCTTGCCTCGAAGGCTTTGGGCACCACGGCCCGCAGTGCCTTCACGGCGTTTTCCATCATGATCTCGCGGTTGGTCATCGCGAAGCGCTGCGCCCAGCCCACCGCAAACCAATAATCATCAAAGTGCTGCGTCCCCTCGGGGAAGTAGGCTAGATCTTTATCCGGCAGATTGATGAAGTGCGTCTGCATGTCTTTCTTCGCCAGTTCAATGAAGTGGTTGCCGATGGCATTGCCCACCCCACGCGATCCCGAGTGCAGCATGATCCACACTCCGTCATGCTCATCTAGACACACCTCGACGAAGTGGTTGCCCGTCCCGAGCGTTCCCAGATGCTTACGGTTGTTGGTGTTCTTAAGCTTCAGATGCTTCTCGCAGATCAGATCAAAGTCACCTACCAGCCCCGCCCATGCCTGATCCACACGCTCAGGGGCATCATGCCATGAGCCTTGGTCACGACCGCGACGCTTGGGCGTCATGCCGTGCGGGATCGCCCGCTCAAGCTGGCTACGCAGTCCCGCCAGATCATCAGGCAGATCGGATGCGGTCAGGCTGGTCTTGACTGCCATCATCCCACAGCCGATATCCACACCCACCGCAGCAGGGATGATCGCCCCTTTGGTCGGGATCACGCTGCCGATGGTGGCACCGATCCCCAGATGCACGTCCGGCATCACCGCCATCCACTTGTAGATGAAGGGCATCTTGGACGCTTTGATCAACTGACCGCGCGCCTCATCCTCGACGGGTACGCCTTGCGTCCACATCTTGATCGGTGCGCCATTCTCCACCTGCATCACATCGTGCAGACGGGCGTTCTCTATGGGCATCGTTTCCTGTTCTTGCGTTTGCATAGCCATTTTGTTTACCTCACTTCCCTGCCTGATCATCAGGCGTCTCTTCTTTTATGTGACCCACCATCAGCTGGACAAATATGGCGTCAGATCATTGCTCACCACTGAGCGACTGAGGTATCCAAGCAAGATGTGACTCTCGCTCAAACACCTCAGAGAGGAATCGAACCTCCGTCGATGTAATCTGACCTGCATTCCAACCAATCCAATGCGCGGATCGCTTTAACATCTTTACCCGACCAACCTCAAACAGCTTAACGACCATTCGGGCTTGTCTTGTTCCTCTATGTACGACCTACCCCATCGGCTGGACAAAAAGTTGAGTCAGATTCACGCCATCTTGAGTACTTGCGTATTCCTGATGGCGCGCCTCCCGAAGGAGGTTTTGGGATGTAATCTGACCCGCATTCCAGCCGATCCAATTCGCAGATCGGTACAACTCATCATTGATACATCATCATTCGGTAAACCCGTAGCAGCTCAACAAATATAACGGAGACGTGCTAGACATGGCTCTATCCACCTGAGCTACAGTACCTGATCTCTGCAATTCAGCCAGACATCTGGTAAGGAGGGACTTGAACCCCCGACAAATGTAGTCTCCGCCGCATTTCAACCGCTTCGGGCGTCAGACGGGTAGCAACAAGTTTTGCTGAGACATTTTTCATCACCCCTTCTCCCAAAAAAAACAGGAGCGAGGGGTGATCTGGATTCGAACCAGAGCCTTGCGGCTTCACCGATGTAGTCCCAACGGCATTTGCTCGCCGTCCAACTCGCCGCAGATTGCGCTGCGACTGACCTTACTATTGCCAAAGCTGTGCCAACATGGACGAAAGATTAAAATTAATTTCACAATTAATTGTTTTTATTAAAAATAATTTAAATAGAAACATGATTTTTAGTTTTCATCTTCAAAAAATTACCAAAAATAAAGAGATATTAAAATATCAATCTATAAAATTATCTATATTAAAAAACCACCCATCCCGCACTCATCCATAAAAAAACCTGACCCAGCTGCCCGGATCAGGTTTTTCAATCTATCTCGATCACACCATCAATAGACGTACTTCACTCCTACCGAGGTCAGTGCGGTATAGGAGTCACCTTCGCTTGAGAA
This sequence comes from Aquirhabdus sp., assembly GCA_030151145.1. GTDB lineage: Bacteria > Pseudomonadota > Gammaproteobacteria > Pseudomonadales > Moraxellaceae > Aquirhabdus. Next base: position 7,134 of record JASLEL010000243.1, read on the forward strand.
GATCTTCTTGTAGTCATAGCTAAGTAAACCCGAGACACGATCCGTCACGGCGATCGACAAGCCCGTACGAGAGCGGAAGGTGCGCGAAGTCGAGCCATAGTCATAGCTCATATCTTCGGTAAACGTCGTGGTTTTGGTCAGCGTGCGCTCATAATGGCCCGACAGCGTACCAATCCCATCAGTATGACCCTGCTGCGGCGGCGCATCTTCTTTACTGTAGCGCACACCGGCACCGATCTCACCGGTCAGGAACTGCACCGGATCGCGATAGAGCTCTTTGCCCACCCCGACCGTCGCATCCACCTGATAATCAAAAGCACTGCTCAGGTCCTTCTCCCATTGCAGCTTGCCAAACTCGTAAAAAGTCCCTTCGCTATGGATCATCTTCCCCGAGGCCAGATAGCGCTCCACATGGCTATCCGAATCACTGCTGTTACTACCGACCGCCTCGCCGTAGAACTGCTGCCCCCACTCACCCATCATGCGCTTAAAATCAATATGACCCGCCAGACTCTCGGACTTGGTAGAGGAGCCATCGGTATTGCCGGTATTGTTCAGGAGATAGCTGAGGTCTGCATTCAGATTATAGGGTTTGCCATCCGTGACCTTGATCGGACTCTCTGCCGCAGATGCCAACTGCACTGCACCCAAACCCACCACCACGACCGCAACGACTCGTAATCTCACACCACACTCCTGCATTCATCTCATCTCAATCAGCCTCATGACCACCACCATCAGCCAGCCATGAACCAACAATGCTATAGCGCATGCCTGCTGAAGTCCACCACCAAGGCCATCAGCTCACGCACAACCATAAAAAAAGCAACTTAATTTTTACCATTTAGTTCACTATCGATCCTGCTCACTGAGCCGCGCATAAAAAAAGCGCCCGATCGGACGCTTCTTTGACACACTCACCAGTCTAATGATCAAGCCTAGCTTAATGATCAAGCCCAGCTCAATGATCAAGCCCAACTTAATGATCAAGCAAAGCGATCTGCTCGATCTCGTGCAGCCAGTGATCCGCATGCATCTCGCCTGCTGCAAAGCTGCCAATCAGGCGAAATACCGCATCACCAAAGCCACCGATATTCAGCACATCAGGCCGCTCCTGCACCTGCGTATGCGCGTAAGGCTGCACATCGACGCAGATCAGCCGGGCGTTCGGGTTACGCTTCTTCAGCACCTCCCACTCCGCCATCATCGCGGTACCATTCGGACGACCCGCACCCACCCATGACTCGTTATCCGAGAAATAGATCACCGTGTCAGCCCACGCCTTCTCCCGATTCAGCTTCGCCAGTGGCAAGGCGCAGCTCGTTCCACCACCGCCTTTACCAGCCAGAAACGCAGCCAGCTCAAACACGGGTGGATTCTGCCAGCCTTTGACCGCAAAGTAGTCCAGGAAAGGCACCGGCAGCCACGAGATCGCCTCCTCATGCAGCCGGGTATCAAACGGCATGATCCGCACCTGTGGATTCACCCGCTTGAGTGCTGCCGCAAACAGCGCCGTCGCATCCACACAGCGCAGTTTGGTCGTCGCACCCTGCCGATAGCCCGTGACCGGACTCGCCATCGAGCCTGAGACATCCACCGCCACCACGACACGCCCCTCAAGTACAGGTACATGGTTTAGAGCCAGCTCCATCGCCTGCTCAAGCGCCTTTTTGATCGCCTCCGGCACCGCCTGATCCAGTGACGCCCACGTCATGAGCAACTGATATGGAAACACCCGACTGCGCTGGATCGCCTCCGCATCTGTCAGCTTGGCAGCGATCACCTCCACCATCTCCGGCAGATGAAACACCCCATAGCGGGCAAAGGTATTCAGATTCATCCGCACCATCTGCCAGCTACCACGCCGCGCCACCAGCGCCCACTGTTCACGTGTCAGACCCAGCCCCATCAGCAGCTGTAGCGGCACATCGGGGATCGGTCGAGTCGCATCGCCGTGAAACGCCAGCAGCTCACGCACCGTCTCCGGCAGCATCGCCACCTCATAAGGCCGTCCGATCACATAGGCAAAGAATGCCTCCTGCTCCCGCGTTACGGGCTTGGGGTGAGTCAGCCGGATCACGTCCGCAAGGCTCGGCTCCTGACCGATCGACGCCGACAGCAATTGCTGATCCGACGCATGGCTGAGCCAGTCGCCGACCAGCTTCTTGGGCAGGCTACCCAAGGAGCGCCGACCGACTGCACCCGAGCGCAGAATCTGCACGAAGTTACGCAGTTGCTTGCCGTTATCGATGACCTTCGGGAAGGCCGCCTTCAGCGCAGCCGCACCATCCTCACGACCACTTAAGATCGCCAGCAACAGCACCGGCATATCCTTCATATAGGCCGTCTGCCGCGCATAGATCGCCGCTTTGGCGATGAAGGTCGCATCCAGATCCGCACACAGTGCCTTCACCTGCTCCAGCTGCACCGTCGCATCGACATAGTAGGTCTGGCTCAAGGTTCCCGTCGCCACCAACTGCGCCAACGCATGCCGTGCTGGCAAGGCATAGGCCTGACCACCGGCTTCATTCTGGATCAACGCGGAAGCAGGTTTAGGCGAGGCAAAAAGATTTTTATTCATATCGGCATCCTCTCTTTAAAATTGCTGATGCTCTGTCTTTGCCAGCGCCGTGCCAGATTTTTAATTCACTTTTAAAATAAATATAATTAATTGTTTTTATTTGAATAAAAAATAAACCATCTACGCTTATCTTGATCCCGCGCAGAGTACACTCACCAAATAACTAGAATTTAAGATAGCTGATTATTGATTATGCTAGGATAAGTCAACACCCCATCTGCACAGTCTTCTACGGAAATCCCGCCTCATGAGCAAACCCACCATCGTCTTAGGCTTTGTCGGCTCGACCTACGATCAAGGCTACAAGGAAGACCGCTGGCAGCGCTGGCGGCCGACCATCAGCCTGTGCCTGCACGACGACCTGCAGATCGATGAATTTCACCTGCTGCACGACCCACGCGACCGCCGTCTGATCAAGCAAGTCACCGCCGACATCGCGGAAGTATCACCAGAGACGAAGGTCAAACCGATTCCTTTTACCCTGCGTGATGCATGGGACTTTGCCGAGGTCTATGGCGCGCTGTATGACTGGGTGCGGGCGTTCCCCTTTGATCCGGTCAAGAACGATTACCTGCTGCACATCACCACCGGCACACACGTGGTCCAGATCTGCTGGTATCTCTTGCTCGAGGCGCACTATCTGCCTGCACGTATCCTGCAAAGCTCGCCGAGTCCGACGCGCCAGCCGCAAGGCCAATACCACGTCATTGACCTCGACCTGTCGCGCTACGACTCTCTACGCACGCGCCTTGAAGCCGAGCAACAGGCCAACTGGCAGCAGCTCAAAGCCGACATCGCCACGCGCAATCCCGCTTTTAACCGCATGATCACCGAAGCCGAGAAAGTCGCCACGCGCTCGACCGCGCCCATCCTGCTCATGGGCCCAACCGGTGCCGGTAAATCTCATCTGGCTCGCCAGATCTATCAGCTCAAGAAAGACCGTTACCGCCTTGATGGGCGCTTCGTCGATGTCAACTGCGCGACCTTACGCGGTGACAGTGCCATGTCGGCGCTGTTTGGCCATGTCAAGGGGGCCTTTACCGGTGCGGCAGGCGCGCGGGCGGGATTGCTCAAGAGTGCTGACGGCGGACTGCTGTTTCTGGATGAGATCGGTGAGATCGGGCTGGATGAACAGGCGATGTTGCTGAAAGCTTTGGAGGATAAGAGTTTCTTTCCGGTCGGCAGTGATAAAGAAGAACGCGCCGACTTTCAGCTGATCGCAGGCACCAATCGGGATTTGCGCGAGGAAGTGCTTAAAGGGACTTTTCGGGAGGATCTGTTTGCCCGGCTCAATACTTGGACCTTTGACCTGCCCGCGCTCAAAGATCGTGTGGAGGATATCGAGCCGAATCTGCTGTTTGAGCTGGAGCGTTTCTCCCTGCAGCAGCAGCGGCAGTTACGCTTTCATCGGGAGGCACTGGATGCCTATCTGGCCTTCGCCCGCAGTCGTGAGGCACTGTGGCGCGGCAATTTCCGCGACCTCTCGGCGAGCCTTATGCGCATGGCAACGCTGGCCGAAGGCTCACGCATCACGCTTGACGATGTAGAAGATGAAATTCGACGCTTGCGCGCGCTGTGGTCGGTCTCGGACGCAGGTCCGGATGTGCTGGTAGATCTGCTGGGTGCGGATGCCGTCGCAGCTATTGATCCCTTTGACCAGATCCAGCTACGCGGGGTACTCGGCTACTGCAAACAAGCCAAGTCGATGGCCGATGCCGGTCGTCAGCTCTTTGCCGCCACGCGCCTTGAGAAAGCCACCAGCAATGACAGCGACCGGCTGCGCAAGTATTTGACGCGGTTTGGCTTAAGTTGGGAGCAGATCAAGGGCTGATCCAGCGGCCATTGATCCAGCGGCCATTGATCCCGCCGCCACCGACACTCAGCTATGAATCAGACTGTCATAGATGACTTTGACGGCACCATTGCTGAAGCGCTGCACCAGCCGCTGCTGTTCATCCATATGGACGATGCTGGCGGTGGGATATTTCTCCAGCCAGCGCAGTTGACGTAAGGAAGGGGTCTGCAGACGGCGGTATTCCTGCCGCACCATCTGCCAGTTGATTTTGCGATGCATGGTCTTACTCATCCTGAGCATTGAATCGTTTAAAGAAATGTACTGCGCCTAATTTAGCGTGATACAGTTCACATTTCAATGTAACTCATTGACCGTTCATCGTTATTACATGAGATTAAGCCTAAGCCGACACATGCTGCGCCCAAAACATCAGGTAAATCATTTAGCTGGGATATGGCTGGTTGTGACATCAGCGATCAGACGACCACCTTCGCCCGTCACCGTGGTACGCACCACCGATAAAGTCTTGCCGCGTTTGACAAATCTCGACTCGGCATGAAAGACACCGTCTTTCTGATTGCCCATCAGCGCGGCATTCAGGTTGATCGCCAGCGGAAAGCCACTGGCACCCGCGACGAAGTCGGTGGAGCCGAAGGCCAGTATTGTGGCGCAGACATCGGCAAACCACAGCATGGCACCAGCATGTGCCACCCCAAAGGGGTTCATGATCCCGGACTGTAGCGGCATCTCGCCCGTGACGACATCCGCCGTCTGGGAGGTGATGGTGAAATCGATCTGGCCTTGTACACGCATGTCTTTACTCCCTCGTCATCTCAATCAAAATCGTGCCGCACTCCAGCATCGAGTGCGGTCACGTCACATCTTAAAGCTGCAAACGATACCAGAATAGCTCAAGACCACGACCATTATCACGCCGTATGATCCGCTGCACGCGCTTCTGCACCTGTCGATCTTCGGTCAGCATCACGGGCCATGCTTGAGTTTTACGGAAACCAAAGCGCTCCGGCAACTGGCTATAGAGAGAACGAGGTGCAGCCCACTCATCATCCAGATCCTTGAGCAAATTCCCCGTCTGCCAGTGATGATAATACACATCATAAATGCCCAGTTCACGGACAACAAACTCAAGTGCAGCGGTCAGCAGTGCATCCGACCAGTGCTGTTGCAGTTCATCAATCCATCCTTCACATCGACTCATGAAATCGGCGGCATCAATCCGCTTACTGAGGAGTACGACTTTCGGGGCGGGATGATTCGAGGCTGTTGCTCGGCTTATCGCTCGCTTGAACTGCCGTATCAGATCGCTCTGCACCTCCTCGATCAAGACCTGCCCTCGTGCCAGATCAACATCCAGTCGCACCCAGCCCAAAGTCAGACGCCGTCCATCTTTGGGATGGCGTACGTTCTGAGCACGGCAAGGGTCGTGTATACCCAAGCCTTGCAACTGTCGCGCATACGACATCGGCAGATTGAGGTGCAGGACCAGATTTTCACCGCGCCTGCTGGTCTGGTACCAGCTGTCATATGTGGCCCGCCCCCAGCGTCCCACACTCAAGGTATAGGGCAACCGCAAGCCTTCCAGAGGTGAATCATGCAGCCCGTCCAGCTGTGATTTGGCATTAGGTAAGGTGGCGATATAACTTTTCAGCCACGGGTGCTGCTGCCATTTGGCATAGGGGCTTTGTTTGAGGTCGGCAAG
>JASLEL010000279.1 GCA_030151145.1 Aquirhabdus sp.
AATTCCTTGCGATTGCGCCATGATTGAGCTACCAGGTCTTCGAGGGGTAATTTTCGGGCACGTCACAAATCGGGCACGTCACAAACATGAACAGAAACCTGTATCGCGCTTGCGCGGCAATCGGCAGTCTCCCACAGTGACTTGTCATGCATGTCCCAAGCATAAACCTTACCATCGCGCGCAGCGGCATACACCCGATCATTCAGGAAATCCAGCTGTGGGCGTAGCGGATCATATTTCGCTTCAGCACCAATCGAATCCCGCCAGACCTCTTTAAGCGACTGGACTGGTGCCGTCAGCTTCGGTAATTTGGCAGGTTTGTGCTCTTCGGGCTTAAATCCACTGCTGCTGCATCCGGCCGCAACCAGCACACTTGCGGCCAAAAGGCCAAGCGTCCAGGGTTTAACGGCAGACATGACACGCGTAGAAACAGATGCATTCACCTGAGGTGACTTCATGACGAGGCGGCTCCGGATTGAGGCTGTGATGCTGGGGCGGCAGGCGCATTATCAGGAGTGACTGGCGCTACCTCTTTAACTGGGCTGAGTGGCTTGATTTCAGCCGGATTCAGTCCCAGAGCGGTCATTTTAACTTTAAGCGGATCGCGCGGCGTTTGACGTTTTGTTAAAGCTGCCCACGCCGACTCATACGCCTGCTTGGCACCATTGATGTCTTTTTTCTGAACAAAGATATCGCCCTTCAGCTCGTCACGACTGGCCGCAAATGCATCCGCCTTGACATGATCCAGCGATGTCAGTGCGGCATCCAGCTTGTTCTCCTGAACCTGCACTTGAGCCAAACGTAACCAGGTGATCGCAGACAAGCCCTCATCAGGGGCTTTCATCTCAGTGGCTTGTGTCAGTGCTTTCTCAGCACTCGCCCATTCGCCCTGCGCACCCGTCACTTTCGCTTGCAGCCACAGGGCCATCATGGCGCTGGCGCTATCCGGGTAGTCTTTGGCGAGTTTCTGTGCTTCGCTGATAAACTTACTCTGGCTGGCTTTATCCGTCACCATGGCGCTATTTTGCGATAACTGCTGGAAATCCTGACTGGCTTTGGCGGCGTCCAGCGCCTGATGATTTTGCCAGTAATTCCAGCCAAAATAGGCAGCGAGAGCGAGCAATCCCCCAGTCAGCACCGAACTGCCGTAATTCTTGATCACTCCCTTGAGTCGTGCTACCTGTTCTTCGTCGCTGAGATACTCACTCATGTCCTGTTAACCTTCAATGTTTAAATCATTCATCACGCAAGGCCACTTTGGGTCCTCGTCGCGCATCCATGTCATCCGCCCAGTCGGACCAGAATCGTATCGGCAAGCCCGGCCTGAGTCCAGGTCTCCTGTGTGCCGGTGGCGAGCACCTTGACACTGATCTCAGCGCGCTCAACTTCCTGACTGCCCAAGATCAGCGCAAACACCGCACCAGACTGATCGGCTTTTTTCATCTGGCTCTTCAGACTGCCCTGTGAACCGGTCTTGATCCGTACCACACGACCTTGCTGCTCAAACGTATCGCGCAGCGACTCCGACAGTGCCAGCGCCTCCGCCTGATACTGCGGATCAGCAAGGATAAATACCTCACATTCGCGGTGACTGGCCTGCTCGGTTTCTACTGCTTCCAAGAGCAGTAATAGACGCTCAAGCCCGAGGCCAAAACCAACGGCAGGCACACTCTGATCCGGTTTGCCCTTCAGCTGTCCCACCAGACCGTCATAGCGACCGCCACCACAGACCGTGCCTTGCGAGCCCAGATGCGTGGTGGTCCATTCAAATACAGTCTTGTTGTAATAGTCCAGACCGCGTACCAGTTTCTGATTAACGACGTAGCGAATCCCCGCTTTGTCCAGATAAGTCTTTAACTGGGCAAAGTGCTCGGCAGATTCTGCATCCAGAAAATCATGCAATTGTGGCGCAGCCGCCAATATTGCCTGTGTTTGTGCATGTTTACTGTCAAGAATTCGTAGCGGATTGGTGGTCAGGCGACGCTGGCTATCCTCATCCAGCTCATCCTTGCGGGCCGACAGATAGTCAACCAGCGCCGCGCGGTATTTGGCACGCGATTCAAGCTCGCCGAGCGTATTCAGCTCAAGCTTGACTTTATCGAGGATATTCAGACGTTTCCACAGACGCGCCGTGATCAGGATCAGCTCGGCATCCATATCCGGTGTCGCAACCCCAAAGGTCTCGACCCCAAACTGATGAAACTGACGATAACGGCCTTTTTGCGGCTTTTCATAACGGAACATCGGACCGATGTACCAGACACGCGGTGTTGCTCCGCGCAGGAGATTATGCTCAAGCAAAGCACGTACACAACCCGCCGTGCCTTCAGGACGCAGGGTCAATGACTCAGGCGGCTCGCCCTTGTCAAAGAAAGTATACATTTCTTTTTCGACGATATCGGTCGCATCACCGATGGCGCGCTTAAACAGCGCCGTCTGCTCGACCATCGGTAGACGGATATGCTGATAGCCATAGGCATCCATCAAACCGGCCAGCACCGTCTCCAGCTTGCGCCAGCGTGCGGCTTCTGCCGGCAGAATATCGTTAAATCCCCGAATGGCCTGTATTGTTAAACTGCTCATAAATCCTAAAACTATCAACTAATGGTGTACTTAATATGCTCTCACCTCACAATGCGGCCTAGGCGACTCATCGCCACGCGCGACATCATGAGGTACGAATAATTTCCTTGGCACGGGCCTCGGCCTGAGCGGCTTCGATAGCGGCAACCTTCTCGCGGACCATGTGCTCGATCTCTTCGACGAGCTTGTCAGTATCGATCAGATGGCTCTTCTCGCCATTGCGATACACTAAAGACCGTGGTGAAGCACCAACGATACCGATATCAGCCTCTTTGGCCTCACCGGGTCCATTGACCTTGCAACCGATTACCGACAGATCCAGCGGTGTGCGAATGTCCTCAAGGCGTGACTCAAGCGCATTCATCACGCGGATGACATCGAACTCCTGCCGCGAACAGCTTGGGCAGGCGATGAAGTTAATGCCGTTGGAGCGGATATTGAGTGACTTCAAGATATCAAAGCCGACCTTGACCTCATCCTCAGGCTCCGCCGCAAGCGACACACGCAAGGTATCACCGATACCATCCAACAGCAGTCCACCCAGCGCGATGGCTGACTTGACGGTGCCTGAACGAAACACCCCCGCCTCGGTCACGCCCAAGTGCAAGGGATTATCAATCTGTGCTGACAGCAGACGATAGGCATCCAGCGTCAAAAAGACATTACTGGCTTTGACACTGACCTTAAACTCATGGAAATTCAGGCGGTCCAAGATATCGATATGGCGCATGGCGGATTCGAGCAGCGCTTGACCCGTCGGCTCTTTATATTTGATCTGCAAATCTTTTTCGAGCGACCCGGCATTGACGCCGATCCGCATGGAGATGCCGTGATGGCGTGCTGCAGCCACCACTTCTCGCACCTTGTCATCACTGCCGATATTGCCGGGATTGATGCGCAGGCAGTCCGCACCCAAGTCCGCCACGGCCAGGGCAATCTTATGGTCGAAGTGAATGTCAGCAACCAGCGGCACCGTCACCTGTTTACGGATTTTACCAAAGGCTTCAGCCGCCTCCATGCTGGGCACCGATACGCGTACGATGTCGGCGCCGGCATTGACGCAGCGATTGATCTGATCCACGGTCGCAGCGATATCGCAGGTCTCGGTGTTGGTCATGGTCTGCACGCTGATCGGTGCATCACCGCCCACATAGACCGAGCCCACACGGATCTTGCGCGTCGGTTTGCGCTTAATCGGCGAATGGTGCATAACTCATCCTTATTTCTTTAAAACTGATCTAGTTTACCTGCACCGCACTTAACTGCGGTCTTTACACAACAGGCTTAGCGTGACAGACGGAATGAGGCACGGCCATCGACGGTATAAGGCTTCAGATCCACATGCTCGCCGTTCAGCGACAGGCTGACATCCGCCGCGTCCGACAGTGTGATGCTAAATGGCGAAGTCCCGCTCAGGGTCAGAGGCTGACCGGTCCCTTGCGTACCACTGACCAACGTCTTGCCGGTGGAATCCTGCACGGTCACGTCACTCGACTTGCTTAAGGTCAGCACCAGCTGGTCGGCGCTTGAGGACGATCCACTCGTGATCGTGTTCGTCACGGGTGCTGTTGGCGTAGACAGGCTGGATAAAGGCGGTGCACTGCTCATCGGGATCGTATTCCCCTCTGTCGCAGGCTGACCATCGGTCCCGTTACCCAAGACGATGTTGCGGTTACTATGCTCTTCGGGACCGGACTTCATGATCTTGCTTAAGATCGGCTTCAGGATCAACACCAGCACGACGAGGACAACCGGAATCGCTACCCACCACATCCAGCGACGACTCCGAGGAGCTTTGCTTTGCAGTTTGGCCAATTGCTGGATGGGAGAGTTCTCCAGAGAATGATTACTGGATAGACCGGTGGCGCTGGTATAAATCTCATTAAACTGAGTAATCAGGATATCCGAATCCACGCCCAAGAGACGTGCATAACTGCGCAGATAACCGCGCACAAATGCAGGCTCGGGCAGAGACTTGTAATCATCGGCCTCAATGGCGACGATCAGACGCTCCGGAATGCGTAATTCATTGGCAATCTCTTTGACTTCACGCTGCTGCAGCAGACGGGCCTGCCTTAAACGCTCACCCGGACGCTGAGCATTGGATGGTGTAGGCGCGGGATTCATGGGAACACTGGACGACATCGAATTACCTGAAATAGATGCAGAATTTGATTGTAAAGAAGAAAGCTCTGGAGCCGTCACTGACTCAGCATCCTTGTCAGCCGTATGCGATGCTGAATCTGGGGATTCGGGATCAGATGATACCGCAACCAGCGGCTCAGCCACTACTGGAGAGCGTACTTGCACACCCGTCAGCCCAGCCTCGGCTGACTGTTCCGGTTCTGAATGAGTCACCTGCTCCAGTGCGTCTGGATCATTCGGCTTTAATCCCATGCGGCCCCCGTCTTCATCAGCGCCTGATAGTGCTGATATTCAGTACTATCTGGAAACTCCAACTGCAAACGCTGAGTCAGAGACTGCAAACGTCCTAGATCTTGCGTCTGCTGTGCGATACGCATCCCGATCCACAGAGAACGTGCGGTTTGATTGCCCGACCCCAGCTTTTGCAGATATTCATCATAAAGCGTTCTGGCCGCCTGAATGCGATTCTGGTCTAACAGGAGTGCAGCAAGTTCAATCCGGGCCACCAGCGCATCCGAATTGGCCTGCAACGCCTGAATGAAGGCCTGCTGGGCTTCGGGCTTTTTGCCCAGCTTCAGCGCGGTCTGGCCCAGATTTTCAAGGGCCGACGAACGCTCCGTATAGCCCAACGTTGTACCGGCAATCTCAAACTGCTTGTACGCCTCGCTGTAGCGCTGGCGCAGGCTCAGGTATACGCCATAGTTATTATGTGCCTGAGCATAATCATCTTTCAAGGAAATCGCACGCCGAAAATAGCTCTCGGCTTTGATCATATTCGACTCGCCACCTGCCTGTTGCAGCAGTACGCCCATCATATTATTGGCATCGGGAGAGTCTGGATCATCCTTGAGCGCCTGTGCCAGATTCTGCTGTGCGGCATCCAGATTATTGGTGCGGATAAACTCTGCGGCAATGGCTGTACGGGCACTGGCGGCTGCGGCGGGATTGGGGGCGGACTGAGCGGACCTCATCATTGACGTGGGCTCATGAGTATCGGTCGTCTGACAGCCAGACAAAGCGAATGATGACGCCAAGACAGCCATATAGACCTGCTGTCGCCGCGGCATTCTTACTTTTCGCTTTATCACACCTGTCACTTCATTCACTCCGGGTTCTGATAATCATTGCGGGGCCACGCTCGCTGCTCCCCTGCTGCTCCAGCACTTTCTGTTTCCAGCGGGCGGCGCGACGGGTCCGGTCCGCGACCTGTCCGACCAATTGACCACACGCCGCATCAATATCGTCGCCACGGGTGGTGCGAATGGTACAGACAAAGCCCGCATCTGCCAGCATCTTCTGAAAAGTCGCGATCCGATCCTTGGCCGAGCGCTCATACGGCGCATGCGGGAAAGGATTGAACGGAATGAGGTTTATCTTACTCGGTAATCCTGCTAAAAGTTGTATCAATTGTTTGGCATGCTTCGGATGATCATTGACACCGCCCAACATCACATATTCGATGGTGACGTGTTTTTTACGGAAAGGCTCGTTGACCGCATCCTCATCATCGTCATCCACGACCACGCCTTGCGCAGCCTTCGCCTTCTGCTGCATGGCCCGCGCCTGCACGCTCTTGTCAGACGCGGGTGCGCCGCGATTGACATAGCGATGGGCTGCCGCGATCAGCTCGGACAGCGGGTATTTCTTGTTGATCGGTACCAGTTCATCACGCAGTTCATCATTGGGTGCGTGCAAGGAAATCGCCAGCGCCACATCAATCTCGTCACCCAGTTTATCAATCATCGGCACGATGCCGGATGTGGATAGCGTCACGCGGCGCTTGGACATGCCATAAGCGTGATCATCCAGCATGAGTTGCATGGACGACACCACAGGACCAAAGTTGAGCAGCGGCTCACCCATGCCCATCATCACCACATTGGTCACGGTACGCGTACGCTCGCCGACCGGCACATCCTCCATATAGGACTGATTGGCGATCCACAGCTGACCGATGATCTCCGCCGTGGTCAAGTCACGCTGAAAGCCCTGCTTGCCTGTACTGCAAAAACTACAGTCCAGCGCACAGCCGACTTGGGATGAGATACACAGGGTCTTGCGCCCTTCGGCCGGAATCAGGACCGTCTCAACCAGAGAGCCCTCGCCATCGCCTACGCGAAAGACCCACTTCCGCGTACCATCCTGTGAATACTCGCGATGCATGACTTCTGGTGCGGCGATATAGGCCAGACGCGACAGCTTCTCACGCAGTGCACCAGAGAGATTGCTCATCTGGGCAAAGTCGGTCACACCGAGCTGGTGAATCCATTTGGTGACCTGGGCTGCACGGAATTTCTTCTCGCCGATGCCCTCAAAGAAACTTTCCATCTCTTTGCGGTTGAGTCCCAGCAGATTGACCTGCTCGGATGGTGCTTGGGC